>CAZNQF010000006.1:0-5346 GCA_964575125.1 uncultured bacterium | reverse complement strand
AGGCGGTGAGCAAGGTCAATGATGAGAATCTTCAGTTGAAGAATACAGTAAATGCGTTACGAGACGAGATGGAGAGAACGAAGGTGTCTAAAGATGAAGAGGTACAGCGTGCGGTATCCAAGGCTAGCGATGAGATAAAGCAATTAAAGGCTACAGTAAATTCTCTTCGGGATAATTTGGAGAGGTCTCAGATAGGTGAGGAGGAGCGTGTTCAGCAGGCGGTGAGCAAGGTCAATGATGAGAATCTTCAGTTGAAGAATACAGTAAATGCCTTACGGAATGAAATGGAACGAAACAAATTTTCCTTAAGTGATAAAATAGATAAAAGAGGGAACGAATTTGAGGGGGAAATTTTTCAATTGAAAGACACAATTATTTTATTAAGAAAAAAACTGGAAAAAGCATATGCATAGCACTCAAATAAACAAAAGTTTAACTAAAAAAGAAAAGTTCAATGAATTATTATTAAAGATTACCAATGATATGGCGGCCAGCCAATCATTGGATGATGCGCTTGAAACCTTAGTTGAGATTACAACATCAACTATTGGTGGAGAAAGAGGTACTATTTTTCTAAATGACGAAAACTCACAGGAATTGTATTCTCGCGTAGCTCAGGGAAATTTTCGAAGAGAAATAAGGATTATGAACACAAAAGGTGTTGCTGGTTGGGTTTTTACAAATAATGAAGGTGCAATTATTTTGGATGCCTATAAAGATGAACGTTTTAATAAGTCAGTCGATATGAGAACAGGATATAGGACTAAAAGTATTTTATGTGCACCTCTAAAAACTGTTAGCGGAGAAATCATAGGAGTTTCTCAGATACTAAATAAAATTAACGGAAAATTTTCAGAAGACGATTTGGATATTTTAGAGGCAATGACCCAGCAGGCTGCAATAGCTATTCAGGGAAATATTATTGTAGAACAAATGGAAAAAACAAGAAAACAAGAACTAGAATTCTTAGATATTGTTTCTAAAGTATCTTCAGAATTGGAATTGGGTCCGTTGCTTCAGCGAATTATAGGTACGGTTACAAAAATGCTAAATGCAGAAAGATCAACACTCTTTATTAATGATGAAAAAACCAATGAGCTCTATACAGAAGTAGTGGAAGGCTTGGGGAAAAATGTAATCAAATTTCCCAATCATTTAGGTATTGCTGGTTCTGTTTTTATATCAGGAACTCCACTAAATATTCCTCATGCTTATGCAGACTTACGATTTAATCCCGGATTTGATAGAACAACAGGATATTTTACTAGATCTATTTTGTGTACACCTGTAATTAACAAAGAAGGAAAAAGAATTGGGGTGTGTCAGGTGTTAAATAAGCGGGAAGGCCCTTTCACAGATGAAGATCAAAAACGTTTAGAAGCTTTTACATCACAAATTTCAATGGCAATTGAAAATGCGAAATTATTTAATGATGTTCAGAATGAAAAGAATTATAGTCAGGGGATGTTATCTTCTATGTCAAACGGTGTCATTACAATTGATGAAGATGGAAAAATAGTAACATGCAATCGTGCAGGGTTAAATATTTTGAGTATATCAAAATTAAAAGATGTCCTCGGTAAAAAGATTAAAGAGATATTTTTTGGTCCAAATGAGTGGCTGATTAAAAAAATTCAAGGTGATGATTCAATAGTGGAAGAGGATGAGGAAGATGAAGAACCAAAAGAGAAAGGGGAAGAAACATACATGGATGTAGAGCTGGATTTCAATGGAGAAATAGTTTCCGCGAATATCAGTGTTCTACCGCTATTTGGAGTGGAAAGTGAATCATTAGGCTCATTGGTTATGATTGAAGATATAAGCAGTGAAAAACGTATGAAATCAACAATGTCAAGATATATGGATCCGGGTTTAGCTGATAAGTTATTGGATGAATCGGAGGATGATATAATGGGTGGTAAGGAAAGTATTGGGACGGTACTATTTTCCGATGTACGGAGTTTTACTACTCTGACTGAATCGCTAGGAGGCAGCGGTATTGTTTCTTTATTAAATGAGTATTTCACAATAATGGTAGACTGTATTCAAGATGAAGGTGGAATGTTAGATAAATTTATTGGTGATGCTATCATGGCAGTATTTGGAACACCGTTTTCTCATGATGATGATCCTGATAGAGGTGTTAGGGCTGCAATAAAAATGATGACGGAACTTTATATTTTAAATGATGCACGAGTAAAAGCAGGCCAAATTGCCATTGATCATGGAATGGGTGTGAATACAGATATGATTGTTTCGGGGAATATAGGCTCACCAAAACGGATGGACTATACTGTCATAGGAGATGGAGTAAATCTCGCTGCAAGGCTAGAGAGTGCCTGCAAACAGTATGGAGTTCGCATCATTATTAGTGAATACACATTCGGGGGATTAAAAGCAACTTACCGTACAAGAGAAATTGATAAAGTGATTGTAAAGGGTAAAACAAAACCGGTAAGCATTTACGAAGTGTTAGATTATCATAACGCTGACACGTTTCCCAATATGATTGAAGTACTAGGGAATTTTAATAGCGGTATCGAATATTATAAATCAGGGCGCTGGGATGATGCAGTAAAATTATTTAAAGAGGGGTTAAAGGGGAACCCCGAAGATAAATGTTCAAAAATGTATGTTGAGCGATGTGAATATATGAAAAAAAATGAACCCGAAGGAGAGTGGGACGGTGTATGGGTTATGAAGACTAAATAGTCCCAGGTGACAAAAAAATCAAAAAAAGTCAGCTCAGCTGGTAAACTGAAATCTGTTAAAAAAGATGCAAAAGTTCATCTTATTCAAGCAATAAAGATTAATCCTGATTTTATAGATGCACACTTTGAACTAGGAGTTTTATTAAAAAATGAAGGAGATTTAAAGGAAGCAGAAAAAGAGTTTAAAACCGTAGTTAAATTGGATAAAAATAATGCGGATGGTTATTTCCATTTAGCCCTTATTGCCGATAAATTAAAGAAAAATAAATCTGCCAGAGACCAGTTTGAAAAAGCAGTTACACTTAAATTTGATAATCCAGAGATGCAATTCAAATATGGATTATTTCTTAGAAAAAACAACAAAATAGAAGAAGCAACTGAACACTTTTCAAAAGCAATTGAAGCAAATCAGAATTTTGACAAAGCTTATTTTGAATTGGCAATGTTATTAAAGGACCCAGAAGATTATGATCGTGCAAAAAAGAACTATGAAACATCGATTGATATAAATCCTGAATTTGGAGAAGCAAGTTATTACTTGGGTAAATTAGTTATGACGGGTCTTCAAAAAGATAATGATGGCACTTTATTTTCTAAACCCGAGGTTGACTATGCTATTTCATGTTTTGAAAGAGTGCTTGTAAAAGATATCACACATTCAAAAGCATACTTACGTCTTGGGATGATTTATTTTAACAGGGAAGATTATAAAGAATCAAAAAAATATTTAAAAAATTCTATTAAACACAATCCCCAAAACTCAAAATCTTTATTTTATTTAGGATTGGTCACACAAAAACTGGGAGATGTAAAAGAAGGGATAAAATATTTAAAACTTTCAAACAAACATTTTTCAAAAAGTTACCTTACTCATTACCATTTAGGGCTATTACTAAAAGAGGATGGAAATTTAGAAGAAGGGATAAAGCAGCTAAATAAGGCGGTTGAATTGAATCCTGAATTAGATAATGGCTATTATTATTTAGCCCGGTTTTTAGAAGAAAAAGAAGAATTTGATCCTGCAAAAGAACATTATCTAAAAGCAATATCAAGAAATCATAAACATCGGGATGCGTCTTATCATTTAGGATTGTTAATGATGAATTTAAATGTTATGGAAGAAGCGAAGGCTTATATGGAGAAAACCATTGAAACCGATCAAAATTTTACACAAGGTTATTATTATTTAGGGCTAATCTTAAATGATCCTGGCGATTTTTCGGATGCAAAAAAGTGTTACCTTACTGCCATAGATATTGATCCAAATTTTTTAATGGCTCATTATCATTTAGCTAATTTACTCAGTTCTGGAAAGCGATTAAGAAAAGATGGTACGGTCGCCATAAAAAAAGAATTAGACTTAGCAAAAAAACATTATATTGAAGCGTTAAGGTTGGACCCGACTTTCCCAAAAGTACATTATCATCTAGCATTACTTCTAGAGGAAGAAGGAAACCTTAGCGATGCAGAAAATCACTTATTGAAAGCCATTGAATTAAATCCTAATTATGCAAAAGCACATTATCGTCTCGCAATGCTATTTAGAAATAATGACTCCGAATGAATAAAATTTACTTTCATTTAAATAAAACAATTGAGTGCGATCCTGATTTTTCAGATGCCCATGTTATGCTTGCACAAGAATATAGAAATGATAGAGATATTCCACATTATTTAGAACACATCAATAGAGCATTGAAAATAGATAAAAGGATTATTAAAAGATTGACTAAACTACATCAGAAGTATGCTAATCAAAATTTATTTGGTCTAGCAAGAAAAATATTTTTTCAGCAGATTGAACAAAAAAGTCATTTATCAAATCTACTTGTTGAACTGGGAAAATATTATTACAATAATGAAGAATTAAATATTGCTGAAAAGTGTTTTTCCGAGGCAAAATCTGTTAACCCATTAAACGCAGATGTTTTTTATAATCAAGGAATAGTATACCAAAAAAATCGAAAATATAAGAAAGCATATAAATCATTCATTCACTGTATTGAAAGGGAGATTCTTCATATTGGCGGAAATATCGAATTGGGGAAATTTTACCAAAGGAAAAAAGATTATAATCTTTCAGAGGTGCATTTTTTTTGTGCATTGGAATCCAATCCTTATGATCCTTTTATTCACTTGATGATTTGTAATTTATATTTAAAAATGAAAAAACTGGATACAGCAAAGCACCATTACCTTACTGGGATTGCATTGAACAAATCTTTAAAAGATTTAAAGTTGGAAAAAAAATTAGATTTTTAACTATTTAGATTTATTTTAGTCAAAAGATTAAAATGGAAATAATTATGAGAAAATTATATTTTTTAAAACTGATTTTGCTTTCAGCTCTAATCACTTTGAATGGTTGTGCCACATCTCAACCTGATTATGTGATTTATGAAAAGCATTATAAACATCGTATTGTAAAGGTTTTACCTCAAACCAGAGGTAATACGATTCATATCCATGTTCATCATCATGGAAAATTGACAAAGAAAGAAAAACGATGGTTAAAAAGAATGTATGGTAGAAAACACAAAAAGAAACATCATAGGATTAACGTTGTGTTTGTAAATGGATAAATGCCATCTTTAGATTGTTAATCTCAAGGCAATAATCAAATGATTGCTGTCTT
>CAZNQF010000005.1:631-25408 GCA_964575125.1 uncultured bacterium | reverse complement strand
ATTAGTGAAATCTTCACACTTTTTAGCTAGTGTTACATTAGGATCAGGAACACATATCTCCTGGTTGGGGATAATGTGTTTAGTTTGTTCAATCCACCAGGCACTAGTGAGATTTAAAACTTGCCCCTTAAAAGGAACAGAGGCCAAAATGCGATCAAATGCGCTTTGGCGGTCTGTAGTGACAAGAACAACCCGCTCTCCCAAATCATATTGGTCACGCACCTTTCCTGTTTTTTTTGTTCCACCAGGGAAAAAGGTTTTGGTTAAAGTATTGTTAAGTTCAGCCTTAATGCGGCTCTTATAGTGTTTAGTTGAGTCTATAGCATTCATGAGAAAGTGGGTTAAATAATATGTGCGTGTTCAAAATATCGTTTAAAACAACATCGAAATTACCACTGTTTATAGTCACATTCCATACAACACCACCCTTTAATTCTGAAAGTTCAAAAATTTCAAATCGCTTTGTTAAAGTTTCAAACTTTATTCTTGCATACATATCTTCTTTTTGGCGGACTAAAAACGAAACAGTTTTATGTGTTAAGGTGGCTTTTGTGATATATTCTTTGTTGGAGTTATAGAGTTCGCCTGTGGCATCAATGCGCCTTAGGGTTCTGTCCCGGTCACTGCTGGTTGATATCTCCCAATAGCTCTGCCGGGAGATGGTTACATCGTGCCCCAAACGATTCAGTGCATTATGAACAGATGCCGCCTCATTGTCTGTAATAATCATGTCAATTATCCATTCTGTTGTATCTGGGCCTGGTGTGTGTGCCTGCACTTCGTAACGAGAGCGGTCATAAGAGAGTTTATAATCAAGAACAGGATTTCCCAACTCAATAAATTCTTTCATAGAAGAAAAGATAACATCTCCATTTTCTGTTCGTTCCGGATGAGGCATCATTGCCATGACATTTCCCTTCGGGCTACACACCGCAGCTAAATTATATTTAGACCCATTTGGGTTGGTTGGAAATTCGTCAACTATATCACCCCGGTCATCACAGTAGCGGTAAACAGTTTGATCGTTGGCGATTATTTTTTCCAACAACACATCGGGAATGACGAACCTTCCTTCGCCATGAGCCAAAGGAATGGAGATAAGGTCCCCCTTACTTAAGTGCCTCGTAAACGCACATCGCCCCCGCGGGACAGACATTTGTAAATTTGCCCAGGCATTATAATAACCAACCCCTACAACCTGGCCACCTTTTACCCGCTTGTTGTCGGTAAGCGCTACACCGACACGGTGATTTTCCAACCCAGGGACGAGCCCGCTTTCCACTAAAATTTGGGCCCCATTGCAAATACCTAGAACGGGCTTGCCTGCGTTCGATTCTATTTTTACTTGGTTCATAAGGGGGTCTAGGGCGGCAAGAACCCCAGCACGGGAACGGTCTTCATAGGCGAACCCACCCACGATTATATAGCCATCAAAGGCGGACAGTTTTTCTGCTGGCTCATTCCACAGTAGTTCAACAGGGTTCAACCCCACACGCCGACAGGCCATAATCGTTTCTCGCTCCGTGTTGGAACCGGGAAACTGAATTATTGCGATGGAAAAGCTCATTTAAAAGTCACACCCTTATCGCCACTCGCAATGATTCCAATTTCATAAACATCTGTCAAAATTATCAGCACACCCCTTATAGTGCCCACATCGTTTGAATCGACAACAAAGACCATCCCGATTCCCATATTAAAGGCACGAAACATTTCATCTTCATCCACATTAAAAAAGGATTGCATCACATTAAAAATTGGAAGGCTAGGCCAAGACCCTTTTTGGATTTCAACCCCGAAGCCTATCGGTAAAATCCGTGGTATATTTTCCACCAAACCACCACCGGTAATGTGGGCAATCCCCTTAATATCAATTCCCGAACTCAACACCGCCAAAACATGATTTGTATAATTAATGTGCGGTTCCAACAGGGTGAGTCCAATGGACTTTTCTAGTTTCGGCATTGTATCGTTTACATTTTTCCCCCCAAGATCAAAAAAGAGTTTTCGGGCAAAGGAATATCCATTTGTATGTAGCCCGCTGGACGGTAGTCCCAGCACCACATGACCCGCTTGGATTTTTTCTCCGGTGATAATATTATTTTTTTCTACTACGCCGGTAATAACACCCACCAAGTCGTGTTCTCCAGCCAAATAAGTGTCAGGCATTTCTGCCGTTTCGCCTCCCACAAGAGAAACACATGTGTCCCGGCAGGCTTTTACCATCCCGGAAACAATTTCTTCTATAATAGTCGGATTTAGTCTGTCATTTGCAATATAATCCAAAAAAGTGAGAGGCCGTGCACCCATGACCAAAATATCATTGGCGCACGCACTCAAGAGATCAATACCGATGGTGTCAAACTTACCCAGCTTCCTGCAGATGATGGTTTTAGTTCCCACTCCATCAATACTTTGAACCATGACGGGATTCTTGTATTTATCCAAAACAGGTTTCAAATCATAAAGAGACCCAAAACTACCCAGGCCCGTGAGAACATTAGGCGCGAAAGTTGACTGTACACCGCTCTTTATACGCTCCACCGCTTCGTTACCAGCATCAATATCTACTCCGGCTGATTTATAATCCAATTTACTCATAGTTTATCACGCAAACCTTTTGTCCAAGATTTTTTGGCGCTACTTATAGGAAGGTCAATCGCCTTATTGATATTGATTGATACACCGCCGGTAGTCCCTATCTCAAAAACATCCAAGCCATAGCTTAAAAAAATAGACTGAATTTTTTTTACACTATCTCGAGACGTTTCGACAAGAAAACCGCCTGTTTCTGAAAAGAGAATTTTAGCAGAAGGAAGGTCACTTTCAACACTCACTTTACACCCAATATTTTTTCCAAAGGTCATTTCTGACAGTGCTGACGCAAGACCCCCATCAGCGATATAGTGGCTCGACAGCAACAATTCCTGATTGCTACAGTTGGTGAGTGCAAAAATTTGATTTTTAACTTCATCCAGATTAGGTTTTGGCACATGAGCTCCCAACTCATCATAGAGAGAATAATAGACCGAACCTCCCAATTCATCTTTGCGCTCACCAACCAACAAAACAATAGAATCGGTTTTTTGAAAACACATAGGTACCGCGCGATGTACATTTTTGAACCGACCCAAGCAGCTCACAATAGGGCTAGGCGGAATTGCGCCATTTTTTGATTCATTATAAAAACTCACATTTCCAGCAATAATAGGAGTGGGGTCGTTGGGATTGTCTTTCAGTGTGATTGTATTGCAGGCATCGGCGATGCCACGGACGCTTTCTACAAATTCCCACATCTGATGGGGTTTCTCTGGATTTCCAAAACAGAGACAGTCTGAAATAGCATGGGGAGTTGCGCCGACAGCGGCGACATTCCGCATGGATTCCACCACAGCATTTACACCACCCCAGTACGGACTGATAAGCCCATGGCGTGGATTATGATCTGAGGATAAAGCAATGCCTATATTGCGAATCTCTTCCGGATAGTTTTCAGAATTAAAGGGCGCAATAATTCCCGCATCGGCCAAGCCTGTTTCAATGTAGACTCTTCCCTGGACCTGTTTATCATAGGTTTCGAATATAGGCTCCCGGCTGGCCATGTTTTCATGGGATAAAATTTTCAGTAAAATTTCATTATAATCAGAAGGATCAGGAATGTCTGGTTCTGTAAAGCGTTGTTTCCGAGCCTCATAAGGTCGATCATATAAAAAGCCCTCTGTTATTTCCGCCGCGGGGGCGTTGACAATTTCCTCTTTACCGTTATGTACAATATATTGGCCATCATTACGAATTTTTCCGATGATAGACGCTTGTGCCCCCTTGCTCACCCCGGGCAGGTCAAAAACCTTATTATAATGATTTAATATCATAGGAGTCACATCTGGTGGAGAGACCCACATAAACCGCTCTTGGGTTTCGCTGCACAGATAAACGGATGGATGCAGATTCTCCATACTAATATGAATCTTATCCATCCATACTTCTGAGCCGTAGCCAGACGTTTCTGCCAACTCAACACTGGCACAAGCAACGCCGCCAGCCCCCAGGTCCTTAAACCCCATTTTATGTATTAGCCCTTTTTCTTTTAGAATATCAAACAGGGCATAGGATGATTTTAATAAATGACGTTCCAGAAAAGCGTTGGGCTCCTGAACGGCTCCCTTGTTTTGCTCTTTTTTATCTTCTTCCAGTTCCAGGGAAGCAAAGCTGGCGCCACCAAACCCACTATTATCAGTGGGGCGTAGGAATGAAGAATATGGTCTTCCCGGACGACACCCAGCGTAACCAAGGTAACTAGACAGTTTTCGTTGTAGCCTTGATGGTAATAAACATCACCGCCGATATTGGGAATTCCTAATGGATTACCGTATCCGGCTATTCCGGAAACGACACCACTATTTATCCATTTAGTTTTATTATTGCCGATATCTCCAAAACGGAAGGAATCGGTGCAGGCAATCACCTCGGCACCCATACACATAACATCCCGGACATTTCCCCCTACGCCGGTAGCTGCTCCCTCATAAGGAACAATCTGAGATGGGTGGTTGTGGGACTCATGGCTCATAACCACACACCAGCGGTGCCCCTTATTGTCAGTAACAACAGCCACCACACCCGCATCTTCTTTGGCCCCAAGAACCACGTCGGGCCCTTCGGTGGTAAACTTTTTTAGATGGGCCCTGCTGCTTTTGTAGGCGCAATGTTCAGAACCTTGGATTGAAAACAAGATAAGTTCTGCCAGAGACGGGGCGCGAGCCAGCATAACATTTTGAATTTTAAGGGCTTCTTCAACGGTAAGTGGAATATTAAGTTCCGCTAGCTTGGTTTTTATCGCTTGATTTTCAAGGCCACTGAAATCGACAAGTTCCTGAGTAAAAGACATTAGCGAATTATGGTCTCGTGGCGTTGGGGCCCTACGGATACAATTTTCACTGGGCAATCCACCTCACGCTCAATAAAATCAATATAATATTTTAAGGTCTGGGGCAGAGCATTATAGCCTTTATCCCAAATGTTTTCCGGCAGGTTTCCCCAACCCGCAAACGATTTATAAACAGGTTTTGCTTTCCTATAACAGGTTAAGCTTGCGGGCATCTCTGTGATGTTTTCCCCATCTATATCGTAGGCAACACAAATTGGTAATTCATCAAAACCACTTAACACGTCCAGTTTTGTGAGAGCGATTTCGGTGAGCCCATTCACCCGAACTGCCTGACGTATCTGAACCAGGTCTAGCCAACCTACTCGACGAGGTCTGCCTGTTGTTGTTCCGTATTCACCACCCCGTTCTCTAAGAGCGTTAGCATTTTTTCCCAGTATTTCAGAGGGGAGTGGGCTTTCCCCTACGCGGCTCAAATATGCCTTTGTTACGCCAATAATACAATCAATTTCCCGGAAACTTACACCAGTACCCGTGGAAATATGTCCAGCAGCAGTGTTAGATGATGTTGTAAAGGGATAGATCCCGTGATCCACATCCAGGCTGATGCCTTGCGCGCCCTCGAACAAAATAGACCTACCAGATTTGTGTGCATTGTAAAGCTCTACTGATGTGTCACAAATATAGGGAGATAATTTTTTTCCATAATTAAGGTAGGTGTCAAATATTTCTTCACATTGGATTTCCAACGTTTGTCCGAAAACTTTTTCAATCAAACCTTTTGCAAAGGCATATCCCTTTACTAGCTTTTCTTTAAAAACAGCTGGTTCTAAAATATCCACCATACGAATACCATTTCGAAACATTTTATCAGCATAGACAGGGGCAATTCCGCGGTTTGTACTTCCAGCAGCAAGATTGCCCTGATGGCCAGACAGGGTACCATCTAAAGCAACATGATAGGGCATAATTACGTGGGCACGATCGCTAACCATAAGCTTAGGATTAATACCTTTTCTTTTTACATAATCAATTTCATCTAACAGCGCTTTTGGGTCCACCACAACACCATTACCGATAATAGAAACAGGTGTGCCATAAACAATTCCAGATGGAATTAGGTGTAACTTAAAGGTGGTGCCATTTACAATAATAGTATGTCCAGCGTTGTTACCACCCTGAAAACGAACGACATAGTCAGACTCACCAGCAAAAAAGTCTGTAATTTTCCCCTTTCCTTCATCTCCCCACTGGGCCCCCACTATTGCTGTAATTTTAGAATTAAAGTTCATTATATCGCAATGCAAGCTTAAAATGAATAATTAACAGAAAACCCAACATGCCCTCTAGACATTATTGTTGGTCTTAGAGAAAAAGAAGGTTTTTGTGAATTGGTTGATTTTTTTCTTCCTTTTTCAACAGCTATTTTTGCAAATGCATAACCAAAACAAATTCCAAGCGGATAGTCACTCATCCAGTGTACTCCAGTGTTCATCATTCCTAAACCATTAAGGGCAATGGCCAAATATCCCAGCGGTTTTATAATTGGATATTCGGGATAATTTTCTGACAAAACAACTACCATTGCTGTAATTGTTGAAATATGTCCCGAGGGAAAGGCATCATAATGAGGAACATTTCGATGATAGTCTTTCTGATTAGGAAAAGGCCTCCATCGTCCAGTTGGAGAGGTTGCAACAAAGGGACTCTCTCTTCCGGTTATATGTTTTAAAATTTGAACTAATATACCTGAAGAAAAAACACTTTCAAATATTTGACTAGCAGACTGTAAAGCACGATTATCATTATTTAAAAACCCATACCCAACTAACCCCGAAGAAATGTATAGCTGTAAATAACCATCTCCAATGTGTTCCATATACCAGTCTAGCTGTTTTCTCCATCCAAGCTGTTCCCTGATGTTGTTAGAAATATCAAGTAATTCATCATCATAAAGAACAAGAAGTCCGGTTCCAAGGGTCATCGCAGTAATGTCCCACACTTTTTCAGTTTGTAGGACTTGTTTTGTATAGTCAGAAATATCAGATGGGATTTTTAAAAGAAAATCAAAATTTCCAGGCCTTTCATAGGTATACTGTGCCTGCATAAAGGAAATAAAGAAAAGAAGAACAGAGCACCGAAAACAAAAACTTTTTAATATTATTCTCATAATGTTTGAGGACTGTCAATAGCTTGCAAAAGATTAAATATTTGTTCTTCGGTTATTTTTTTGTTGTTAATCTTGATATGGTGGTATTCGTTTTTCTTTTGTTCTGGGAGTATTGTATAAATATATCCACCCAAAGCCCCAGACCCAGTAAACACAGAAAAAACCCCAAAAAACTGAGGAATTGAAAATGGCGCTTCTTTATACATGGATTCCAACAAAAAATAAAAAAGAGAAAAATAGCCACAATAAAAAGCAGTTTTTGTTAGGGGGTGTAGACCTTGTTTTTTTTTAATTCTTATTTCCTGAACGGTCTCCCAGTTAATTGAATCCAACCCAGCGTCTGTAACAAAAAATATAAAACTTTTTTCAATTTTCTGGGCCTCAATCTGTTTAAACTTTTGAGAAGTTTTTAATTTAATTTCCACTGATACCGCATAAGCTTGACAGGAAAACAACAAAACAAACAGGATGTTTTTTTTTAATAGCGAGTTTAAAAAACCAATATTCATTGATGCCTAAAAGATTATTACCCTAATTGAAAATGTATTCTATAGAAACAAAAAACAAAAGAATGGCTATAAATTGTTGTGTCAAATTAAAAAAATATCTTTTTATGACAAAGTGTATCATATAAAAAAGACAACACATTTTCTATTAAAATATAAAACAACTAGTTTAATATCTATTATATGAAACGCCTGGTTTTAATTCTGAATAAAATTTTTATAATTATTTTAATCACAATCGGTGTTGTGCGCCCCCAAGCCAAAACCCAACTAGGTTTTTGGGAAGAGCATAAGCGCATTTGGTCGTCAGGGTTTAATAAGAACAAACACACGGTTCCGCTTTGGTGTACTGCGCTTACCACGTTTGCCCTTATTGCTAAAGACGAGGAGATTTACCATAACATAAAAAAATTTCAAAATAAGAACCCATCTTTAAGCAGGGTCAGTGAAACCATTACTCTTTTGGGTGATGGCTATGTCGACCTTTCGATTATTGGTTTTTTTTATTTAAGGGGAAGAATGTTTAATGATAAAAGAGCGGCGAAAACCGCGTCGCTTGGGTTTCGGGGGATGATGCATACCGGCATTATTGTTCAGGTCCTTAAACATCTTTCTGGAAGACAAAGGCCCAGCGCGGACAGCGGTCGTGATCGCTGGCACGGTCCCGCCGGGGCCCCAAAAAGATACACCCCCGGACGTTGGGATTTTTATGATTCATTTCCATCTGGGCATACAATCGCCGCCTGGTCCCTCGCAACGGTCATTTCCCACCAATATTCTCATATTAAAATGATTCCACCGCTAGTATATACCCTCGCAACCGGAGCAGGGCTTTCAAGAATTACAGAGGACACTCACTGGGCTTCGGATGTTTTTTTAGGTGCGATTATCGGCTATGAGGTTACCCGCCAAATTCTACAAAACGAACTGCCATCCAATTATACGATAGTACCACAAAGAGGTGGGTTTCTAATACATTATTATTTATAAAAGAACGGTCAGGGTCTTTTAAGGTATGGCTCATTTAGAATAGACACAAGAAACTCATTTGATTTTTCCTTTAGAAAACGATCAAAAAACATTAAAACCACATTGTTAGTAACTGAAACTGCCCGCGCGGAAGGAATAGAGCCTGTTTCAATAAAAAAACCAGAGAAGGGAGAGAATAGGGGCGCATCACAAAAATCAAGGTGCCGAGAGTTTTTTAAAACTAATTGATATTTATTTTCAGGGTCGGCACTAATAAACCTTTTAACCAAACTAGGGCTAGACGGATAGTCAGAGTCGTTCCAGTGGGGGCGCCCCAAAGAAAGAAAGGGCTGGTTAATTCCCAGCTGTAAAACTACCGAGGGTAAGGGGTTCATCCAACCGTCTAGAGCTAAACAGGCCCGAAACCTTGAATCATTAAACGTCGAATTGATAGCTGTTGCACCACCATAAGAGTGCCCAAGCACACCAACCTTGGAAAGGTTTATAATTTCACCTAAACTAGAGGACGAATGAAGTTCTGATATTTTTTCTAAAACAAAAACAATATCATTAACTCGCGTGCTTAGCTGCATTTTTCTGATATTAACACTGTCAGGATGCCCAGTAATGTCAGACCTATAATTTGCCACTGTCCCATCTTGAAAAACGGTTAGATTGCAGTCATAGGGGTGGTCCACGGCAGCAACAACATAACCATGGCTAGCGAGGTTTTCAATCAGCGATGTGTGAATTTGTCTCATTCCGGTGAGTCCATGTGACAATATTAGTAATGGGTAGGGCCCCTGAGCACTTAGGGGCTCCCCCATTAAATATGAATGTGTTTTTATAAGATTCATATGTCCAGACAGCCAACCAGGAAACCCCCCCGCCGCACCAATAGCTTTTACTCTTAAGTCTATATTATCGATATAGGGCGATCGTAATTTGTTTTTGTTTTTTTGTGTGGGATACCAGATTTGTACCATAATCTTTCTAAGGTCCGTGGAATCTTCACCTGTAAACCATTCTGCTCGAGATGAATCTGCCCACTGAAATATTTGTGTGCCAACATCATGTTTGCCGGATGGGACAGGCAGCGAAACAACAGGAACGGCGTGTGGTATAAAAACAGAAACTGAGAACCAAAGAAGTAAAGCTAAACATATAAATAAAGATAAAGACTGTCGCCACCTATATAATATATATAGAAACAAAAACAAAAAATAAGCGGGGACCATTTGCCACCTATATTGTTCATAAATAAAATGTATAAGACAAATCATTAACCCAAAAAACAGAGCATAAAGAAACCATTTTTTATCATCACGAAATAAAAGATAAATTATTAAGGGGATAGTTGTGAGAATTATGATTTCAAGTGGTCGCATAGTAAAAATAATAATAAATAGACTGGAATTAAATTAAGAGGAAAAAACCATGCCATTTCAAAAATTAAATTTTAAAAGAAAAGAAAAAGCAAACCTATTAGATACCTCGAGACTACTGCTAGACAAAATGAAGAACAGAAGAACTGTAAGAGATTTTTCACCAGAACCCATCCCAATTAAAGCAATTGAAAATGCAGTTCGCATTGCTATTTCCTCTCCCTCTGGAGCCAATAAAGAACCGTGGACATTTGCAATTGTTACAGATAAAAACATCAAAAAGAAAATTCGAATAGCCGCCGAAAAAGAAGAAAAAGAGTTTTATACGCACAGAGCAACTAGGGAGTGGCTTGAAGACTTAAACCCCTTTAAAACAGATTGGCACAAACCATTTTTAGAGTCAGCACCCTGTCTTATTGTTGTGTTTAAACGGGTATATGAATATAAAGATAAAACAAAAAGAAAGAACTACTATGTAAATGAGTCTGTTGGTATTTCGTCAGGATTTTTATTGATGGCGCTTCACCAAATTGGGTTGGCGACACTAACTCACACTCCAAGCCCTATGGGGTTTTTAGAAAAAATACTATCTCGCCCAAATAATGAAAGAGCATTTTTATTGATACCTACGGGGTATCCAGACAAAAACGCACAAGTACCAGTCTTAGATAAAAAATCTTTTTCAGAAGCAGTTAAAAGGTTTTAAGGGAGGGGAGGTTCTGCGGGAGAAGGCATTAACACGCCCAAAGAGAACTTTCCGATGTTTTAAAAGAGGTGGCTAATGATTTAATATCATAGATTTGCTACACACGATTCGCTTATATTTTTAATAAAGGAGACCCAATGAGCTTTAAAGTATATCATAACCCAAGATGAAGCAAAAGTCGAGAGGCCGTGTCGCTTCTAAGGGCTGCGGGGGTAGAGCTTGAGATTGTTGAATACTTAAAACATCCTCTCTCTTTATCAGAGCTACACAGTCTATCTAAAAAGCTGGGCATGCACCCTAGAGATTTTTCTCGAAAGGGAGAAGCAGAGTTTAGATCGCAAAAGTTGCAGAGCGCACCAGAAGACCCTAGTGTGTTTTTTGAAGCAATTGCTAGATGTCCCAAAATTATGGAACGCCCCATTGCAGTAAAGGGAGACAGGGCAGTTATTGGTCGTCCGCCTGAGAGGGTGTTGACGCTTTTAGAGTAAAACCACCACTTTTTAAAGATAAAAAATGAGACAGATAACACTAGGAAGAACAAACGAGAAGGTGTCAGCGGTAAGTCTAGGGACGTGGTCATATGGAGGCTCCAACACCTCAGGAGGCAGGTCTGTGGGTTGGGGGGGGCAAGAGGAAAATGATTCCAAAGAGGCAATGACAAAGGCCTGGGAGGCAGGAATAAACCACTGGGACACTGCAGATGTTTATGGTAGTGGGAGATCAGAAAAGCTGATTGGTTCCATGTGGAACGACATCCCCCGGGATAAGGTTTTTCTTGCAACAAAGGTTGGGTGGGACCAAGGGCCACACCCCAACTGGTACAACCCAGCCCACATGCGAAAAAAAATGGAACAATCTTTAATTAATTTAAAAACAGACTGTGTAGACCTGCTCTATCTTCATCATTGTAATTTTGGAAAAAAGGGAGAATATTTTGATGACGCCTTGGATGTTGCTCTTCGTTTTCAGAATGAGGGGAAAATGAGATATTTAGGCTTATCAGATTGGGATTTAACAAAGATAATAAATTTTATAGAAAAGGCAGATCCGGACGTGATACAGCCATACCGCAACCTTTATGAAGACACATATAAGTCAAGCGGACTTCAGGATTATATTGAAAAGCACAATTTAGGTGTTTGTTTTTTTTCTCCTCTTATGCACGGACTGTTAACAGGAAAATATTCCAAACCTGCCGAGTTTCCTGTTGGTGATTTTAGAGAGAACATTGTCGCATTTAAAAACAAAGATGTTATTTCTTTGTTTCAGAAAAATGCAAAAAAATTAAAAGAAAAGCTTTATGAGCACCCCTACCCAGTTATACATGGGGTGATTGATTCGTTAATTTCTGATTCAAAAAACAGTTGTGTACTGTTAGGTCAGCGCAACGCAAATCAGGTTGCGGTGGCGTCGACCCTTGGGCGGTTAATTAGTGAGGAAAATGTGAGCTGGATTAAAAACATCTATAAAACATAAGCTCTTTGAGGTTGTTTTGGCCCAGCACGGTAATCGGTATTTTTTTTATAGGAACCTTTGCCATGGGAGATAACAACAAACAGGCTCTGGACAGGGCTGTGTCAATAATTCCTAAGCCGGTTTCTATTAAAGTTTTAGGAGGGACGCTTAACCTTAAAACCCTCAACGAGATTAAACTAGCCCACGCCTCAGAGCCAGAGAGGTCAGTGTCAAGGTTATTTCAAAAACTATTAGAGCCCATTAAGGAATATAAGGTCACAAAAAACACTATTGACGTGGGCAAAATATTTATTGATTTAGACCCCTCTCTTCAAATGCTGGAGGAAGAATATAAATTAGTTGTGGGGAAAAATAAATCCACCTACCTAACAGCCAAAACACCTTCCGGCCTGTTCTATGGATTTCAAACCTTTCGCCAACTGTGCCCCCCAGAGCTTGAAAAAGGGGAAAAGCCCACAAATACATCAATAGCTAATTTAATAATAGAGGACTTTCCTCGGTTTGGATATCGCGGAATGCATCTAGATGTCTCTCGCCATTTTTTTAATGTTGATTTTATTAAAACCTACATCGACATGATAGCCCTTCATAAAATGAACGTATTTCATTGGCACTTAACTGATGATAATGGTTGGCGAATTGAAATAGATCGTTACCCCGATTTAATTAAAAAGTCTGCTTGGCGCGTAGACAGAGAACACGAAAACTGGAAAGAGTGGTCCCCAATTAAGCCCGGGGAAAAACCAAGTTATGGCGGGTACTACACAAAAGAAGAGATTAAAGAGGTAGTCCAACATGCTGACAAAAATCACATAACGATAATACCAGAAATAGAAATGCCCGGTCACACATCTGAGGTGTTTGCAGCCTATCCGGAACTGTCATGTAGAGGCGACACGCTGAACGTTGTACCTGGTGCTTATTGGCCTAATGTGGATATTTTTTGTGCGGGCAATGATGAGGTTTTAATATTTTTAAAAAATGTTCTATCTGAGGTAATCGAGTTATTTCCTGGTCCCTATATTCACATTGGGGGAGATGAGGCAGACAAAACACGCTGGGAAGAATGTTCAAAATGTCAAAAAAGGATTAAAACCGAAAACCTTCATGACGAAAAAGGGCTTCAGAGCTGGTTTATTCGCCAAATTGAACCTTTTATTACATCTAAGAACAAAAAACTAATTGGGTGGGACGAAATACTTGAGGGCGGACTTGCGCCAAACGCAACGGTCATGAGTTGGAGGGGAACTGAGGGTGCAGTTATATCTGCAAAACGAGGGCACGACGTTGTTATGTGTCCCACGTCTCATTGTTATTTTGATTATTATCAAGCTGATCCGGCAATCTCTCCAGAGGCGTTTGGTGGGTATATTACACTTAAAAAAGTGTACTCATTTAGTCCCGTTCCTGAGGGGCTAACAAAAAATGAATCAAAACATATTTTAGGGGCCCAAGGAAATCTGTGGACCGAATTTGTAAAAACGAAAGAAAGGGCACAATACAGAGTTTTGCCAAGAATGACAGCGCTAGCTGAGGTGGTTTGGTCTCCAGAGAAGTTCCTAATGTATGATAGTTTTTATAAAAGGCTTCTTAGCCTTCAAAAACGGTTTGATGTTTTAGGTTGGACCTATGCTCCGGGGTCTTTTGAGGTGTCTATTCAGGCCAACAAAAAAACAAAGAGCTCAGAGTATAAAATTAGTCTATCATCTGAGAAGCCGGGAACGCCAATCTTTTTCACACTAGATGGCACCACCCCAACCATAAGCTCATCCCGGTTTGTTGAACCGTTTTTTATTAATAAATCCACAGATGTTAAGGCTGCTCTTTTAATTAATAACAAACAGCTGGGAAGCGTTTCTGAAAAAGCGTTTTATTTTCACAAGGCTTTGGGTAGGTCAGTAAAGTATTTAACATCCTACCAAAAGAGATATTCAGGAGAAGGTCAACACACCCTTGTAGACGGTTTAGTAGGTACGGAAGAATATAGCGATGGACACTGGCAGGGCTGGGAGGGAGACAGCATGGATGTAGTTGTTGATCTTAAAAAAAAAGTATCTATTGTAAGGGTTTCAATAGGGTTTTTGGAGTCAATAGATTTATGGATATTTTTACCTACAAGAGTTGTTGTGTCGTTTTCGAATAGCGGAAGAGAGTTTACTAACGAAAAAACAATTCAGCTTTCATCTGGTGCGCCTCTGTCTCCACCAAAAAGAATAGCGGTGAAATTTTCTGGTCCCAGAGAAAGCTATCGCTATGTTCGTGTCCAGGCTGAAAATATGGGGGTATGCCCAGAATGGCACCCCGGGGGTGGTGGTAGGTCGTGGGTTTTTTCAGATGAAATAATTATCGAATAAAGCATGGAGAAAAAAAATGAAAACCAGAGCATTTCTGTTTTTATGTGTTGCTATTTTATTGTCTAACCAAAGGCCCGTTTCTACCTATTCTATTGCTGCCTATGACGAAAAAACAGGAGAGCTGGGGGTTGCCGTTCAGAGCCACTGGTTTTCTGTGGGCTCTGTCGTCCCCTGGGCCAAGGCGGGGGTTGGCGCGGTTGCCACCCAGTCCTTTGTAAAGGTTGATTATGGCCCTGAAGGATTAAAGTTGATGGAGGCAGGGCTCTCTGCGCAGGATGCGCTGGACAGGCTAGTAGAGGCAGACTCAGGTAGGGCCGTAAGGCAGGTGGGCATGGTGGATGGGAGCGGAAACTCTGCGGTTTATACTGGAGACAATTGTATTGAGTTTGCAGGACACAAAAAAGGAAAACACTATACCGTTCAGGCAAATATTATGGCATCTCCAACAGTGTGGCCCCTTATGGCAATGACATTCGAAACAACAGAAGGAGACTTGGCCGACCGAATGATGAAAACACTTGAGATTGCTCAGTCTGAGGGAGGAGACTTACGAGGGAAACAGTCGGCATCGATATTGATTGTGTCCGGGAACCCTACGGGAGTTTCTTGGAAAGACGTTGTAATGGACCTGCGAGTAGAAGACCATCCGGAACCACTAAAGCAGCTTAAAAGGCTTGTTCGGATTCACAGGGCCTATAAACACGCAAACGTGGGGGATCTTTATATGGAAACTGGAGACATAGAAAAAGCGCTTATTGAGTATGACCTTTCTGTCGGTTTTTATCCGGAAAATCCAGAACTAAAATATTGGACAGCCGTTGCCCTTGTGGGTAAGGGTAGACTAGAAAAAGCGTTGCCCATATTTAAAGAGGTGTTTAGTAGGGCTCCCCAGCTAAAGACACTTACCCCAAGAGTTGTTTCTTCGGGGTTAATTCCAAAAGACAGCGTGTTGGTTGAAAAAATAATGAGAGTAGAATAAAGGCTCCTTTTTTTGTATAAACATAATTTATATTTGCAACATACAACTATATGAGCGAGTCAGTTTATAGTTATTTGTACAAAAGCTCTTCCTTTCAAACGTTTGGGTCGAGTCACCTTTTGGGGCTGATGGCCTCGGTTGTGTTAATTGTTTTTGTTCCCTGGCTATCCATAAGGTATCTTAGTAAAAAATCTCAATCAAGGCTAGGTGCGCTAATTGGATATGTTGTGATGTTAGGATATCCAGCTTGGGTTGTGCTTGAGATTGCTGCAGGTTCGTTTGATGTGACTCTTCATCTTCCGGTTCATTTGTGTAGAGTTTCAAACCTATTAATTCCCCTAGTTATGGTTAAAAGAAATTATTTTATGTTTGAAATTTTGTTTTTTTGGGGACTAAGTGGAACGCTGCAAGGTGCTATAACTCCTGACATTTCTGCAGATTTTCCTCATTTTCATTATTTCAGATTTTGGTTTGCACATAACGGCCTTGTTCTTGCCCTCATTTATGCAGCGGTAGTTTACAAAATGAGACCGACAGTTTGTAGTTTATGGAAATCCTTTATTGCTTTAAATATGTTTTTATTGTTAGCTACACTTGTTAATATTATGCTCAATTCAAATTATTTTTGGATCTGTGGTAAGCCGACCACCGCATCGGGAGAGCATGTTTCTACAATTTTGGACTTTATGGGGCCTTGGCCTTGGTATATTTTGGTAGCTGAGTTTGTAGCGTTGTTTCATTTTTTTCTGGCATACGCACCGTTTTATTTTATTAATAAAAAATCTAAGGATAAACAATGAAAAAGGAGAAAATAATTAAATATGGAATCTCCAGTTTAGTGTGGTTCTTTTTTTCGTGCGATCCGCTGGTTACTACATTTAAAAACATAGAGGATGCTATATTTTATGAGGCTAATAATTTTCAAACCCCACCTGAGACTGGCGGAACACTAAAAGTAATGACATGGAATATTCGCTTTGGAATTGGCCGGCTTCCCTTCTTTGGAGACTCCTGTGGAGAGCGCTCTGTTTTTACAGAACAGGAGGTGTTGGGTGCTCTTGAGTTAATCGTGGGCAAGATTAACGAAGTAAACCCAGATGTTCTTTTGTTGCAGGAGGTAGATAGGGAATCAAAGAGAACAGCCTACATAGATCAGGTTCAGTGGATTTTGGACCACACCAACCTAAACTATGCTGCCTATGCCTCCATGTGGCAGGCCCAGGTAATTCCCAGCGATGGTATAGGAAGAATTGATGCAGGCAACGCTGTGATGACCAAGTGGAATATGGGTAGCGCAGAGCGTATAAAGCTTCCACTCCGAACAGATCAAGACTCAGCCACTCAATTATTTTATATTAGGCGCAACATTCTCAAGGCAAAAGTCTATGTTCCTGAAATTGGTAATATTTATGCATTAAATAGTCACACCACAGCATTTGCTACGGACGAGACAAAGCGGAAACATATTGAAAAAGTTGAGCAAACCTTAGACATAATTAACCAATCTGGAGATACTTTTGTTGCAGGGGGAGATCTAAACGCGCTTTCTTTTTGGGCAACACAGCGAGATATTTGTGCAGAGGATAGGTGCACAGATGAGATTTGTGAAGGAGACTATGAAAACAACAAGGTTTACCAGGGGAGCTATTTTTCCCACCTTGAAAATGAAGATGTGCTTCTGAGCTCGCTGTATAAAAGCTATAGTTCTGCAATCGATAGCTCTATATTAAAAACAAACGAAACAGACCACTTTACACACAGCACCTCTGGTGATTCTTTCTGGAATCGAAAGTTGGATTATATTTTTACAAATAAACCCATAGCACCAGAAACGGGAACCACACACCAAGATGTTTTGCTTATATCAGACCACGCTCCCGTAAGCTGTACAGTAATTATTGAGCAATGAAAATAATTCTTTTTATTATTATATTGTTCGGTAGTGCGATCGCGCGGGAGAGGTGGCTTTCAGGTACAGCGCACACACTACAAAAGGGGCAGTGGGAGGTTGGCCTGTTTCAGCCCGTGCGATGGGGACAGGGGAACAGTCGGGAGTTTTCGTTTAATAAGGTCACCTCGTTTATTATGCCAGACCTAAAAATAAAACAGCAATGGGTTCAGAGGGGCGGCTGGACCATCTCTACGTCACACTCCTTTTATTACCCCACGCCATTATTAAAAAAACTACAAAGTCCCCTTGGGATGGACGTTGGTGCCCCCAATATGTTTGCCCTAATTTCTCCCGAGTTTCATATCCCACATATGTTATCTTTTGGAAACTTAGGACTAGCAAGCAAACAGCTTGCTGGCAATAAAATTCTTACACTAAAGGCCGGACTTTCTTTTGCTTTTAGGAGCTCTGACCTTGCCCGAGAGACTACAATTGACCTGCCACTGATTTACCATCGCCTAGCTGTTTATTATAGCGGATTTATGGGGCAGTTTGGGATAGACATTAACGGACAGGTAGGTGAAAAGTGGAACTATTTACTTGATGGTGATGTTTTTCTGGTTCCAAAAATGAAGGGGTCATTTTCTATAGAACACAAGGGACTGTTGCGCTGGAAAGGGTCGCAGGCTTTCAGCATTTTATTTGGCTATAAGGCGGTCTATGGTCTTTATCCGGATGGTTATCCGAACAACAGTATAGCACGCTTTCACTTGTTCCCATTTTTTGATTTGCAATGGCTCAAAGATTAATCACACCCACAGCCCGACATTTATAACAAATAGAAGGATTATACTTGCATAATACAAATTATATAGGTTGGTCTTTGTTGGTTTTTATATTGTTTGTATCGCCACTGTGCGCTCAACATATTTCAACAAAGGGTCAGCTCTTTGTAGGTGGGCTCTCGGGAAACGATGTTCCAACTGGGCAGTCAGCCTTTCAGGTGAGGCTAGGCTATATCCAAACACTTTCTATTACGCGGTCCCTGTCTGATTTTTCATTCATAGATTTTGAGTGGGCATACAAACTAGGGCTTGCCCACCACGGAGGTTCTTTCGTTTTAAATGATAATAGAAATCATCGCCTGTGGGTACGGTATGTGTCTGGGTCGGTAGAGCTACGCTTGGGTTTGCAGAAAGTTGTGTTTGGTACATCTCAAATTCTACGTACCCTTTCGTGGTTTGACAGTGTCGACATAAAAGATCCAACGGGGCAAACAGACGGTGAGGGTGCGCTAAGAATAAAGTGGTTTTCCTCAAATTCATACTCGGTCTGGGTGTGGGCAATCCAGGATAAATATAATTTTATTTCGTTCGGAGGTAGAAACGAATTTTCTACAGGCAATGGAGAGTGGGGACTTACGGTACACCACGATCCCTCTGAGGTTTCTCGAAGGATTGGGCAAAAGGGTCCCCCTATTGACCATCCCCACAGCCGTGTCGCAATAGATTACCGCTATGATGGCTTAATGGGGGTTTGGAACGAGAGTGCCCTTATATTTTCAAATGATATAGAAATTGGGATGCACACACTGGGAACGGACTATACCCTTCCCTTTGCTGATGGAGTAGTGATTATGGGCGAAATTATGCACGTTTGCGATTCCAAAAAAAAACATAGAGAGATGTTTAGTGCGTTTATGGTAAGCATCCCAATTGGTATGGTTAGCCAGTTTATGTTTATAGCGCAAACCGACTGGACGGAAAAGCATACATATAACTATGTGCGATGGAGTGTTAAGTACGACACTTTTAGCTTAAATTTCATTATATCTAAAAGCCCAAAGAGGGCAGCTTACGTGAACCTAGATCAAAACCATATTAACAACATAACAAGCTCTGGAACCGGATTGCAACTTATGTTTATCTATGACTATTAGAAATAAAAATGTCAAATAAGGTGGTTGTTCATATAGAGAATCTTGTGAAAAGGTTTAGGGTTGGTGGAAATTTTTTTACAGCCCTAAAGAGTATTAATCTTACAATTCACCAGGGTGAATTCACAGGACTTGTTGGGCCATCAGGGTCTGGGAAAACCACCCTGTTAAATATAATTGGTGGGCTTGATTCTACAAGCGAAGGAAAGGTTAGCGTTCTTAATCATTCTCTAGACAGCACAACACACAACGAGCGGGCCAGACTGCGTCAAAAACATATGGGATTTATATTTCAAAGCTATAATCTACTTCCTGTTTATACTGTATTTGAAAATATAGAGCTCCCCCTAATAATAAATAAAGAAAATCATATTGATCGAGAAAAAAAAGTAAACCAAGCCATAGAGTGGGTAGGGCTCAGCAACAAACGCAACTCAAAACCTAATATGCTTAGCGGGGGAGAATGCCAGAGAACAGCTATTGCCAGGGCTATTGTACATCAGCCTGCGCTTGTTATGGCTGATGAGCCTACGGCCAACTTAGATGCTGAAAACTCTCATAATATTATGAGAATTCTTACAAAACTGAATAAAGAACTTGAAACATCATTTATCTTTGCTACACATGACGAAAAAATTATGGGGTATTTAAAACGGACTATAGGCCTAGAAGATGGCAAGATAGTAAAAGACGAAGAAACGGAGGGGTTGAATAGTGTTATTTAAGATAGCATTAAAAAACTTATTAGGAGCAAGACTCAGAACTTTTCTAAATGTACTTATAACATCAATCTCATTTTTTATGATTATTTTTATTACAGGGCTATATGATGGGATGAGACAACACGCAAAACAGGTTACAATCGATACAGAGATAGCAGGGGGAGCATACTGGCACCCAAAATATGACCCAATGGCCCCAATGCTTTTTGAAGACGCTCACTCGGTAGTACCAAAAGACATTCATAAATTAATTATTAAAGGCAAGGCAACTCCAGTTCTTGTAAGCCAAGTTTCTATCTATCCAAACGGAAGAATCATGCCAGCAATAATGAAAGGTATTGACCCAGAACAAAATATCGTCAACATACCAACGAAGCACCTAAATACCGACAAAGAAACTATCCCCATTTTGATAGGAAAAGGCATGGCAAACAATGCAGGGGTGGAAATAGGAGATTCTTTTACCATACGATGGCTAGACACAGACCAAACCTATGATGCCAACGAAGGTACCGTGGTTCATATAATGGATACCGAAAACTTTAAACTGGACATTGGACACATCTGGGTTCCAATCAGAAAGTCACAGGAGATGTTGGCCACGGAAGGTGAGGCAACCTATGTCACCTACCAAAAAGATGAACAAAGAGTTGACCGCACTGGCGAGTGGGTCCACAGAGATGTTAATTATCTTATTCAAGATATTGATGCAGCTATCGAAGCAGACAGGCCGGGTGTCCAGATTATGTTTACAATCCTTTTATCTTTAGCTGCGATGGGAATATTTAATGCACAGGTATTATCTATTTTTCGTAGAGGAAAAGAGATTGGTACCCTTATGGCCCTTGGCATGACACGATCAAAAGTTGTTGGTCTTTTTACGCTGGAAGGTGGCATAAATGCTATTTTGGCTGCGGCCTTAACTGTATTTCCCTTTGGTACTATTTTGTGGTGGACGGCAAAACATGGTATCCCCATGCCTCTAGATTACACAGAAATGGGGATTATGGTTGCAAAGCGATTGATACCGATTTTTTCCGTTGGATTAATATTTTCAACAACTATTCTTATTTTTACTGTTGTTCTGTTGGTCAGCTATTTACCATCAAGGCGCATTACCAAAATGAAACCAACAGAAGCGCTTCGCGGAAAGGTAGCCATATGATTACCTTTCTTATTAAGGGCCTATTAAGGGACCGCACTCGCAGCCTGTTCCCTGTTATTATTATAATGATGACGGTAGCTATTGTTATTTTCGCCCTTGGGTTCATGAAAGGAGCAATGAACGGGGTTTTTTTAAATACTGCGGTTATAATTTCAGGTCACGAGAAAGTGGTTACACGCGCATATAAAGAAGAAAGCCAAATGCTGCCAAACGACCTTGCCCTATTGGATGCCAATCAAATAATAAAACAGCTTAATGAAGAATACCCAGATTATTTTTGGACACCAAGAATAACATTTGGGGGTCTATTAGATATACCTAACAAAAATGGAGAGACTAAAAACCAGGGACCCGTTATTGCTGTGGGGATTGAACTGCTCAATAAAGACTCCCGCCAAGCTGAGATTTGGGAACTTAACAGAAACCTGACCAAAGGAAGACTACCAAAAAATTCTAATGAGGCCCTAATCAGTAAAAAGTTGGCAGAAAATCTGGCCGTTTCCGTTGGGGATGTGGCAACCTATATTGGAACAACGATGCATAATGCATTCACAACATATAATTTCAAAATAGTAGGCACATTTGACTTGCGCAAAGGACAGGCCGATAGTCAAATGATGCTTGTTGATATTTCGGGAGCAGAAAAAGCTTTGGACATGGAGAACGCGGCATCCGAGATTTTTGGATTTAGTAACTCACTATATTATGACGATAATTGTTCAGTAAAATTACGTACAATTTTTAATAATTCACATAGCGATACAGCTGACATGTTTAGTCCAGTTATGTTAGCGCTTCGAGATTCTAATCAGCAAATGGGCACTATGGTAGACTTTAGTAAAGCATTTTTAGCAATTGTTGGAGGAGAGGGTGGCCTTCGGCTAGCAATGGGAGAAACCAAGGGACAGGTCTATCGCTCCATGATAGCCGAAGCGGTAATTATTGGTTTGGTAGGTACACTAATGGGTACAGGAATAGGAATATCTATTACTTACTATGTCCAGAAAAATGGAATTGATTATTCAGATGTGATTGAAAAAATGTCAGCAACCAGCATAGCTTATCCTAATATATTCTACGCTCAAGTTACTCCAGATCTGTATTATATAGGATTTATACCTGGCCTAATAGCTACTGTGCTTGGCACGATGCTAGCAGGGCTGGCAATTTATAAGAGAGAAATGTCACAGTTATTTAAAGAGCTAGAGGCGTGATAAAATCCATATTATTTCTAGCTCCCATGCTTGTATTTGCCCAGGAAACAATAACGGCAGACGAAATTCTTCAAGCTACGGACAAAAACTTAAACTCTAAAAACAGGGTAATCACCTCAAAAATGATTGTGCATGGGCGAAGGTACAGCCGCACGATAGAATCGCGGAATTGGGTTATGGGAACAGATAAGGCTTTTACAGAATATTTATCCCCTCCACGGGAGGCAGGAACTAAAATGCTTAAACTGAATAACAAGCTCTGGACCTTTTCCCCGCAAACAGACCGGGTGATTCAAATTTCTGGACACATGCTTCGACAGTCCGTTATGGGTTCAGACATGTCCTACAATGATATAATGGAAGATAGGCCCCTTTCAGACCTATATAAAGCAACCCTAGAAAGGTCAGAGGATATTAGAGGGCAGAGTCACTGGGTTGTGCTGTTGGAGGGCAAGGAAAAGGGTCTGCCCTATCCAAAGCGCAGAGCGTGGATTCATAAGAAATATTTTCTACCTACGAAAGAAGAGCTGTATGCTAAAAGCGGTAAGCTTCTAAAAACGTCAACCATGGATGGTATCAAAAAAGTCCAAGGGAGATGGTTCCCTTTTAGGTTTATGTATAAGGACGAGCTCAAACACGGCGGGAAGGGAACAGAGTGGATTATTATTGACGTTGAGTTTGATGTGGACATACCTGATTTTCGTTTTTCTAAAGCACTGTTGAGGAAATAAATCATTCTATGAATTCAAAGGTTATTCAAATAAGCATTAAACCAAACACCCCAAAGGAACCTGGTTTACCTAAAGCGCCAGTTAAAAAAGGCACCCTAACAAAACGGGGACTAAAGGGCGATCACAATAATTTTAGGGCTCAAAAAAAAGGAAACAATCCCGACATGGCGGTATTGTTTTATCCTATTGAATCCATTATAGAGCTCAACAAGGAAGGTTGGCCCATTAGGCCTGGGGACCTTGGAGAAAACCTAACCACATCAGGAGTTCTCCACTCCAAAATTTTTTCTGGACAACAATTTCAGGTGGGCGATGCTATTATTGAAATTTCATTTGAGTGTGACCCATGTAAAAATCTTTCCACACTTTCTTATGTTGGTGGTAAAAAAATAAATGCTTTTATAAAAACACTAATTCACAGGCGGGGTTGGTATGCAAAGGTGATTAAACCTGGAACAGTATATCCAGGTGACCCCCTAAAACAAATTAAATGAACCAAGAAATTGAACTAAAGATAAAGGGGATGCACTGTTCAGGGTGTGTGTCGTCCGTTGAAAAAGCCTTAAATGGGGTTAGTGGCGTAGCGAATGCGGTTGTGAATCTAACCCTTGAAAAGGCCACCATTAACGGAAGCGCTAATATAGATCAACTAATAAAGGCGGTGAACTCATCAGGATATACGGCCTCTCTATTTATTAGTGGGGGCTCGCACAGAGATGTTAATTTGGAAAAATTAGAAAAAGCTAGAAAAAAAATGATTATTGGGTGGGTTGCAACTGTTCCAATCATGATTTGGATGGGGCTTGTAATGGTTGCCGGGGAAATGATTCCTTCACCAGAAACTTATCATGCAGGAATGTTGTTGTTGAGTGCTGTTGTTATTTTTTTTGCGGGAGGAGAAACGGTTCAAAGCGGCTGTAGGTCAATTTTTTATCGCAGTCCAAACATGGATGTGTTAATTGTTATTGGCTGCCTAGCTGCCTGGTCCACAGGCTGGCTTCGCTTGTGGATTGAGATTCAACCATTTACCGGAATCTCAGGTATGATTATGGCCTTTCACCTTACAGGTAGATACATTGAATCAAAGGCACGGGGGAACGCATCTAGTTCAATCAAAAAACTGATGAGTCTTGGGGCAAAAGAAGCAACGCTGGTCAATAAATTGGGAGATGAGACAAGGATAGATATTCGGGATGTTCAGCTGGGTGATATCGTTATAGTTAGGGCCGGTGAAACCATTACAGCGGACGGAACGGTATTGGAAGGTATCGCTAATATTAACGAATCTCTAGTTACAGGAGAGTCCGTTCCGGCGGTAAAAGGAAAGGGAGACAGCGTGATAGGGGGAACGATCTGCTTGGATAGCACAATAAAAATAAGAGTAGAGAAAACAGGCCAAAACACATTTTTATCCCTAGTTGTACGATTAGTGGAGAGCGCACAAACAACTAAAGTGCCCATCCAGATTTTTGCTGATAAAGTTGTGTCCATTTTTGTTCCGGTTATATTGGGCCTTTCAAGCTTAACTTTTGTTTTATGGTATTTTTTATCAGAGTTCATGCTTAAAACGTCAACGATAGTCGCTCTCTTTTTGCCGCTAGTTCCATTTGAAGCTCCACCCCTAGCACAAGCGCTGTATGCATCTATTGCTGTGCTTGTTATTGCCTGCCCCTGCGCCCTAGGGCTTG
>CAZNQF010000005.1:0-621 GCA_964575125.1 uncultured bacterium | reverse complement strand
ATGATGGGAACGAGCTTGGGAGCAAAAAATGGAGTACTAATTAGGAATGGAGCTGCTATTCAAAAAATGACGGAAGCCGATATAATTTTTTTAGACAAGACAGGTACAATCACAACAGGCAAGCCAAGGGTTGTAGATATACACACAGAGGGAACGGTGACAAAAAAAGAATTAATTCAGTTAACAGCCACGCTTGGAAAAGAATCAACCCACCCCCTATCAAAAGTGCTTGTTATGTTTGCAAAACAAAATAATGTTAAACTATTAGAGCCTAAAAAAATTCAGGTAACCCCCGGCAGGGGTATAGAGGGAAAAGTTAAGGAAAAAACCATAAAAATTGGTACAGCAAGGTTTACCGGGTATAAAACAAAACCCAAAGAAGACAAAACATGCGTATTTATTACCAGCAATAACAGAGAAATAGGATATTTTCTGTTCCAAGACAAAGTAAGAGCTGAAGCTGGGGAAATTATATCTGAATTTAAATCACGAGGTGTTGTCCCTGTTTTACTAACAGGAGACAGGAAAGGCATTGCCACAGAATTAGCCCAAAAGTTGGGAATTTCAAAGGTGCATGCCGAACTAGACCCAAACCTAAAACAAAAACTTATTTTAAAACAC
>CAZNQF010000004.1:22627-28587 GCA_964575125.1 uncultured bacterium | reverse complement strand
TTGATTTTATTAGTTAGTGGAGATAATGATGGAGCATTGATTTATATTATACGATCAATAACAATTGAAAACAATAATTCTGTTGTGTTAGAACACTTGGGAGATGTATTACATGCAAATAAAAATTATTCTGATGCAATTCATTATTGGAACAAAGCCTTTGAATTAGATCCAAAAAATGAAAAACTAAAACAAAAAATAAATGCACCATAATAAAAATATAGTAATTTTATTTCTAGGTATGCTTATTTCAGGATGTGGATATTTTTTTCAAAAACCACCCCCTACATATTAAAGTGTAATTAATCAAAAAGAATTTGATTCTTTTAAACATTGCGAGGGGAAAGGATATATTTCATCTAAAAATCCAATAAAAGGTAAGCTGTATTTTTCATTTAAAACAATTCAAGATAGATCTGAAATACATATTAGGGATTTTTTAGGACGTTCACTATATACGATTTCAGGGACTAGCAATGGTGTTTTTATCACAAACCATTTAGATAAAATAAAACATAACTTGGAAACAGTTATGCAAAATTATTCATTAGACCAAATTATTTCAACCAGTCATATAAATAAGTTTCTTCGAGGAATAGACCCGTTATCAGAAATTAATGTTTTAAGTGAGAATTTGCTAAAGATTGATCAAGGATCAATTGTGTTTTCATCGAGTGAATCAACAGAAATTGGAGTAGTAGACACAGTTGTTATTCATTTAAATGAACCCAAAATTGATTTGACAATTAGTATTACTGAACGATTTTTTTTAATGGACTAATAGAACCAAAACAATTGAATTAATAATGTCTGAAAATAATTTTCTCTCCATAATAATTCCTGTGTTCAATGAAGAAGAATCTCTTGTAGAATTGACAAAGCAAATCAAAGATAATGTAAATTGTTTCAATCAGTGGGAGATACTGTTTGTTGATGATGGTTCAACAGACAGCTCCAAAAAAATAATACACTCTTTACATGATAAAGATAATCGAATTAAGCTGATTCAATTTCATCGAAATTATGGTAAATCTGCAGCTTTATCTGAAGGATTTAAATTAGCTAGTGGAAATTTTATTTTAACGATTGATGCAGATTTGCAGGATGATCCAAAAGAGATTAATAATTTATTCAATAAAATTCAGAATGGTTATGATTTGGTTTCCGGATGGAAAAAAACAAGAAAAGATCCTTTATCAAAAAAAATACCTTCTAAATTTTTTAATTGGATCACAAGGTTAATGACAGGGGTTAAAATTCATGATTTTAATTGTGGATTAAAAATGTATCGTAAACTCGTAGTAGATTCACTTGATATATATGGAGGTCGTCATCGTTATATTCCTGCTCTAGCAAGTCAAAAAAAATTTAAGATAGGAGAAATTCCTGTAAATCACAGAGAACGAAAATATGGAGTAACAAAATATGGTGGAGCAAGGCTGTTTCACGGATTTTTTGATTTACTCGCTATATTGTTTCTCCATCGTTATACTCAAAGTCCACTTCATTTATTTGGTTATTTAGGGTTGATAAGTTTATTGGTTTCCCTCGGGGTTGAAAGCTATGCAATAATATTAAAATTATTTTTCAATGAACCTTTCAAAACTCATTTTGCTTTGATAGTTTTTGGTGGAATGGCATTTGTATTGGGTCTATGGTTTTTTTCAATTGGTTTAGTCGGAGAAATGATAGCAAAAGTGACTCAGAATAGTCAAAATAGAATTAAACAAATTCTAAAATAATCTATGCAAAATACTGGTGAACCAATTATTTCTGTCATTACACCTACATTTAACAGAGCAGATGAATTAAATTTTTTGGTTCAGTCCCTTCAAAATCAAACAATAGATCATTCTTTATTTGAGTTTATTATTGTAGATGATGGTTCAACCGATCAGACAAAATCTATTATTGATGATTGGGAAAATAAATCTGATTTTAAAATAAAATATTTTTGTCAAGATAATAAAGGTCCTGGCGCTGCAAGAAATCTAGGGATAGAAAAGAGTAGAGGTGATTTGATTCTATTCATTGATTCAGATTGCGAAGCTGATGTAAAGTGGATGGAAGTTTTATATGGTGAATATTTAGAAAATAGATATGATGCATGTGGAGGCCCTGACGCGTCTATAGAAAATTTTACACCATTTCAAAAGGCAATAGATTATTCAATGACATCATTTATGACAACCGGAGGTATGAGAGGTCATAGCGCTAAAATGATCGCGAAATTTTATCCTCGTTCTCATAATATGGGTGTTACAAAAAAAATAATTAATAAAGTGGGAGGATTTGGAGATCTTCGACATGGACAAGATATAGAATTAAGTTATAGAATAAAAAGATCTGGAGCAAAGATCAGTTTTATTCCTAATGCTATTGTATATCACAGACGGAGGAATACTATAAGAGCATTTTTCAGACAGACATTTAATTGGGGAGTTGCGCGAATAAATTTGTATAAAATTGATAAGTCCCTTTTAGAACCGATTCATTTTCTTCCTTCACTTGGGCTATTGACAGTAATAACTTTTATAGTTGGTAGTATCTTGTTCAATCCATTTTTTATATATCTAATGCAATTTGGATTCACTCTCTTTTTAATTCAATGCACTCTTGGAATGGTTCAAAAAAAGGATTTAAGAGTATTTGGATATTTACTCGTAGTTATCCCAACTCAAATATCCGGGTATGGTTTTGGATTTCTAGTTGCCTTTATTAGGCGTATTATATTTAATTCAGATATGTTCACTGGTTTTGAAAAAACATATTATTCTAACTAATACTTTGGAACGCATAGAGCGATGTTTGTTCTTTTAACTCCAGTTAGAAACGAAAAAGAACAGATTGAAAAATTAGTAAAATGTATTTTAAAAAGTACATTTAAACCTGATTTTTGGATTATTATTGATGATTGTAGTACAGATGGTACAGGAAATGAAATAAAAAGATTCTTAAATGATAATTCATTCATTCATTTAATTAAATCAACGGGAAACGCCCACGAATATATGGGTATGAATTATTCACAGGTTTTAATCGATGGATGGACATATTGTATCTCAAAATTAGAGAATAAAAATATATCATATATTGGAATATTAGATGCAGATATTCAATTCGATTCTGAATATTGGGCCAACTTAAAAAATAGACTTGATTCGAAAAAGGAAGTAGGAATTGTATCAGGAGCTTTGACAAACCATATCTCAGGGAAAATTGTATTTGAAAAAAATCAACGACATCATCTCCCTCGAGGAGGAATGAGGCTTGTAAAAAGTGAATGTTTTTATGATATTGGTTCTATTATAAAAAGTAGAAGTCCCGATGCAGTAATGAACGCCATTGCCCGTGCTAAGGGATGGAATACCTTATTGATTCCTGAGTTATCCTGTATGTCCATTCGCCCAACGGACTCAAAGGGAGAGATTAGTGGTGGTTTTAGCAGGGGGCAAAGAGCACAGAATCTTCATAATCCGCTTATTCAAGTGTTTATCAGAGGTATTGGTTATATGTTTAAAATAGGATTCAGATTTGGATTTAACTATTTAAATGGATATTTTTCGGAGATGGTGAAAGGAGGTGAAAAAGTCGATAATGAATTTTTAATTTACTATTATCATAAAATGAGTTATAAGGAATGGTGGCTACATATTATTAATAAATTAAAAGGTAATAAAAGTCCATATCGATTTATTAGTTAAAAATTAATTTGTTTAAATAAGGAGTTTATTTTACACAAGCAAATAAAGTCCTTGAATTATTTTTAAATTGATTTTCCATGTTATCAGAGTCACTTCCTAATGGAATTACATCTTTAAACTCAGTATTATTTTTTATAATATCAATAATATACTCATCTGTCCAATCGTCAAGTTTACCTGCATATTGTTTTTCATGTGCTTGACCTGTATCAATAAATAAAACTTTTTTGGTTATTTTATTTAGGTTATTTAGTAAAGCGATATGGGAATGATTAATATAATCCATAACAAAATGGTGAAGAATGCTCAGACATGAAACTATATGATATTGTTCTTCTGCGTTATCTAAAAATTCCATCATATCACATTGAATAATTTCATCTTTATTAAATCCATTTATTATTTTGCCAATCATAACAGAACTTTTATCAATATCAACTCCTTTTACGCTGCCCCCTTTTTTCTTAAATGAAGACAGAAAATATCCATAAGAGCAGGGCAAATCAATGTATGATTCATAATCAAAACCTGCCTCGGTTAAAAAATTAAACATCATCGTGGATCGGTCGTCACAGTTCCTGATTAGTTTCCATGATTCAATTTCTGGCTTATTTAGAGGTTGATAGTATTCAAAATCATGTATTTGATGACTTTTGAGTATAATTTCCTGTAGATATGAATAAGATTCATCCACTATTTTTACATTTATATATGTGTTACCAATTACATATTCAATTGCACATCTATGGTGCCCATCTACAATCTCATAATAGTCAGATTGTTTTATTTTTTTTACTAAAATCCATGTTCCAGGTTTTGAATGTCCTTTTCTTTCTAATTCATCTGAATAAAACTGATGTCCGTTTTTTATTGAATAGTACATTTTTTTAAATTCCTTCATCCAATCAATAATTCCAGATTCAGTAGTCTTTCCCATGAAATGGCCTTTATGATTTAAGCAAATCTTTGCCATTATAAAATAATCAGTTTTTTTATATAATTCTTCATTACTTTCTCCATTTATATCACTTTTTAAATAGCTTACATATGGAGAATCTTTAATCAGTTTAGAAATTCTGGAATATTCTTTTGTCATTCCAATCCATTTTCTAAGTGAGAGTCCTGCTTGTTGTCCTATTAATAGTTTACTTAATTGTATTCTTTCCTTTATTGGGAACCCCAACAATTTTCGTAGTCTGTAGGGAGTCTTTATTATTAAATCTGATAATGTTATTTTATTATTTTTATAATGTTTATATTTGATGAATAGTGTTTTTAGTGCAATATTATTATTTACAATCTGTTTGAGAAATCTCCTCATATTATTTTGATTGTTTTAAAATACAGCGGATGACTGTGGGATTACTATCCTTAATTATAGATATATTATCAGTCTCTTCAAAATGTATGATTTTAATATCAGGGAATTTAGTATTCAATAAATCAATAAATTCTGTGGGGTCGGTGAATCTCCGATAATGATCAGTAAAATATCCATAAGTATCATTTTTAATCTGAGTTCCTTTTTTAAATAATTCATCCCTAATAGAACGAAACTCGAAGAAATAAAATGTATTTGAATTTGTTGAATTAAAAATCAAATTGAGAAATGAAACCATTGTTCCCCAATTCATCGTATGTAAAAACCAGCGTGAATAAATTACATTTAAAGATGAAAAGAATTCACTTGGTAATGAAAAAATATCAGTTTTTTTTAGTAAAGCTGGTTGTCCCGTTGAGGTAATGAATGAATGATTTTTAACTATCTCATCAGGAATTGATATATCTACAGCAATACTATTTTTAAAATGTGAGGATAAAAACCCAAAGTCTCTGCAGTTTCCACAGGCAATTTCTATTAAAGAATTAAAACTATTTTGGTAATGTTGTTCGTTCCTTGATAAAAATTCGATAGTAAATTTGGCAAAAGATGATACATAATTTGGTATGCCTTCTATATCGTGGGTATAAACATGTTCCCAATAAGTTTCTGGGAAACTAGAATCTGGTTTTTTTTTCAAAATCTATTGTTACTTTCTTAAATTAAAATGATTTATGTTTAATTAAAAAATGGGAATAAATTAACGTACAGTTGTATGAATTATCGTGGAAATTTAATTCAAATTAATTTATTAATATTAGAACATATTATAATTGGATTAATTTAATTTTACTGGTCTATGAAAAACATATTAAATAGTATAAAAAGTCATCCACAAAAAGATGAAATTTTGAAACAAATTCGATATGGACAGT
>CAZNQF010000004.1:0-22617 GCA_964575125.1 uncultured bacterium | reverse complement strand
AGGATGTATTCGTCATGGGATGGAAATTCCGTGGGATGATGATTATGATATTCACATATTAAAGAAACATTCTAAGCTATTATTAAGTTTAAATCTTCCCACCTTGGACAAGAAAAAAATAGTATTTCCAGATTTTGGGAAAAGAAAAAAAATTATTTCTGCTTATAAAATTGAATTACAAAATAATAGTTATCCAAAACATCTATATTTTGTTAAAACTCCTTGGAATTTTATTCAGGTATTTCTGCATAAAGGTGTAGATGAAAATCCTACTAAGATTTTAGATATTTTTCATGAAAGATGGTTAGGGAAAAAATGGATCACAGAAAAATCTTTTTTCCCATTGTTTAAAAAACAAATGAGTGGTATGACGGTACATGTTATGAATGATTGGGAACACTATCTGTCAAAGCGATTTACTAATAATTGGAAGCATGAGTGTATTGTATCAAATCATAGTATCGAAACAGTATTTAAAGGAAAGAATAAGAAGTTGATTTCCTTTGAATTGAAAAAAAATATTTAATCTAAAGTTAAATTATGACTAATATTCGTGAACCCATAAAAAAAGTTGGACAGGACTATTTAATCTATGGGATTGGAAATCTTTTCACAAAGATTGCTGCAATTCTATTAATTCCTATTTACACAAAATATTTAAGTGTTAATGAGGTGGGAGTTATCGCTGTTATAGAGATGATTGAGCAACTGATGTTACCTTTCGCATTATCAGGTTTAAGCAATGCTCTTTGGAGATTTTTAGGTAAACAAGATACAATTCATTCAAATCAAGTTATCAGCTCAGGATTTTGGGGCTCAATTTTTATAGGGTTACTTGTTTTAATCACATCTATATTTTTCATACCAGATATAGGAAGATTTTTATTTTTGGATTCCCAAGAATATTGGTTTCTATATCCAGTATTATTGAATGTTTTATTTATCATATCTATTCGTTTTTTCATGCGAATCCTTCAATATCAAAGAAAAGCATTTTTGTTCTCTATTATTTCTATTTCCCAATTAGCAGGAATCTTGGGATTGAGTATAATTTTGGTCACTCAATGTAACTGGGGACTAAGGGGAGTAATTTTAGCAAAATCAATAGTTAATGGAATTTTATTCATTCCTATTTTATTGATTATGATTATAAAATTTTCATCTTCATTTTCATTTTCCGTTTTTAAAAAAATGACAATATATGGATATCCTTTTTTGCCAATGACATTAGCTTTGACCATTTTGAATTTTTCTGATAGATATTTTTTAAATTTATTTGTTCCACAAAGTGAAATCGGAATTTACAGTATCGCATATCGAATAGGGATGATAATACAAATGTTTTTGGTCTTGCCATTATACATGAGTTTTTTGCCCATGGTTTTTAGAATAGGAGTGGATTCAAAGCAAAATAAGGAAATTATTAGGGATACAATGTTCTATTATTCAGTTCTCGGGTGCTTTCTGTTTCTTGTAGTTACATTATTTAGTCAAGAACTAATTTTAATTATTGCAACTGATGTTTATACAGTAGGTTCAAAATTTATTCCTATCATATTACTAGCATATTTCATTAATGGATTCAGGCAGTTTTTTATGGCAGTCCCTGCATTAAAAGATAAAACCAAGCAATTAGGATTGATTTCATTGGGTGTAATTGGAATAAATTTAGTATTTAATTGGGTTTTCATTTCAACATTTGGTACAATTGGTGCTGCTATTTCAACAATCCTTTCATTTGTGATATTAACTGTTGCAGTTTATTTTCTTTCTCAACAGGAAGTAAAGATACACTGGAAATGGAAACGTATATTAATCTGTTGCTTTTTCTCAGGATTCATATTTCTTATTGTACAAGAGCTGAAATTGAGCTATAAGCTTAGTAGTTTGATTATAAATATAGCAGGATTGGTTTTATTTCCGATTGTATTATATTTCTTTAAAGTGATTGGTTCAAAGGAATTGAAAGGAATAAAACATCTTTTTACTTCAATACTAACAAAATAAGTTTGAGATATCTTATCTCAAGTTTTTAAGAGGAGAAAATATGGAAGAATATAAAAGATATTTTTTTATTCTTATTCCCCTGTGCTATCTATTTTTCCTTTGGGAAATGGTTATTTATGGGAGCGATCCTATTGCAAATGATTCCATTGCACATGTTCCCCTTGCTGAATGGAGTAAATCGGTAAAGGAGTTTCCTCACTGGTTCCCAAATTTATTTTCGGGGATGCCATCCTATGGAGGATACATTTATACTCCGGGCGATCCAACAAAAGCGTTTTTAAATATGATATTCTTGAACCGAGGAATAAAGCTCTGGTTTTATTTTTCATTGAGTGGGATAGGATTTTATATTTTATTAAGATTATTGAATATCAGTAGCGTTTCATCCTTGTTTGGAGGAATCGTATCTGGGATCACTCCCTATTCATTTGGATTGATTAATGCTGGCCATACAAATAAGATCATCGCGATGTCATTTATACCTTGGATTTTAGCAAGCGTTATATATGGAATGGATAGAAAATCATTGAAGTCAATATTGTTGATCAGTATCCCAACAATGTTTCAACTATGGTCAAACCACCCTCAGATAGTGTATTATACTTGGATGATGGTGATATTTTTATGGATGTGGAATTCAGTTGCTGATTTAAAAGCGGGACTATTTTCTCTAAGAAATAATGTGGCACAGTTAGGTGTGATTATAGCAGGATTATTGATTTCATTTATTGTGGTTATGGATCCCTATTTTCATGTGTATGAATTCCTAATGCATTCAAATAGAGGTGCAAAATCTGTTCTGGATAACACAAAAGCAACATCTTCCGGTACAGCTTGGGACTATGCAACACAATGGTCTTTCCATCCAAAGGAGACAATTTCATTTCTTTATCCTTATCATTATGGTCTTCAAAATTTTCCAACACGAGATGTGAAATCAGCAGCATATTGGGGATTTATGCCTTTTACTCAATCAACTCACTATTTAGGGTTAATTGTTTTTTTACTTGCAATTTTAGGTGGATTGCTACAAAAACCGGATAGATTTGAATGGTATATGTGGGTGCTGAGCGGATTAACAATACTTGTTGGATTTGGAAGTTATTTCCCAATTCTATATAAACCACTGTTTTTATTAGCTCCATTCTTTTCTAAATTTCGTATCCCATCAATGATTTTTATTTTATTAGCTGTTTCTATTCCTTATTTGGCTGCAATTGGATTAGATAAGTTAATATCAACTGATAATAAACAATTTGTAAAGGAAAAAATTCTGTGGGTATTTGGGGGATTTATGGGTTTGACATTTATTTTCCTAATTATTGGTGAGTCAACACTATCATTTTCATCTTTAACAGATGATAGATTTAATCCAGGAATAATTTCTCAAGTAAAGGCTTTTAGAATAGAGCTATTCAAAAAGGGAATAATTATAGCACTCGTTTTAAGTGGAGTAACTTTTGGTCTGTCCTGGCTATTTTTAAAAGGCGAGCTGAACAAGAAAATATTTTCAATACTTATTGTATTAATTTCTATCGGAGATCTATGGATAGTAAATAACGAATTTTTATTTCTTAAACCATCGGAAAAAATAAATTTTCATTTTAGAGAGTCCCCAATAGTTAAATATCTAAAAAATGATAAATCTCATTTCCGTTTTTATCCAGCAGATGAACTTAATTCTAACAAATATGGTTATTGGGGGATTCAAAGTATTGGTGGATACAGAGCTGTAAAATTACGTAATTATCAAGATTTGATGGATGCGGGGGGATTTGGGAGACCACACATTTTAAATATGTTAAATGTGAAATATATATATACAGCAAAAAAAATAAATTCCCCACTATTTTCTCCAGTAATTAATCAAAAAGGATTATATAAAAATATAGATTTTCTTCCGCGTGCATGGTTTGTAAATAATATTAAAAACGTTACAGATCAAGAAACATCACTAAGCTCAGTTTTATTACAATCATTTGACCCAAGAGAAGAAGCGGTTGTTGTAAACTATTCCGGACCAGAATTACCTAATTCATCCATTGGGACCGTACAAATAGAATCATTATCTGAAAATGAAATAGTTCTAACATCTGCAACTAGCGCTGGCGGGTTGCTTGTTTTGTCCGAAATTTATTACAAACCGGGCTGGCGATGTGAAATAGATGGTACTCTTACGGATATTTTTCAGACAAATCATGTGCTTCGATCTGTTTTGGTGCCTGAAGGTAAACATAGTATCAAATTTTATTATGATAAAAACTCATGGACGATAACTCGTTTATTATCACGAATTTCAATTTTAATTATTTTATTCAGTTTATCATTTTTGTTCTGGAAAGAAGGAAAAAATAAAAACTAAATGATTTCCAATAGACACTCAAGAAATATTAAAACTGGACTTTTGATTCTTGGAATGTTCTTAATAACCAGCATTCTTATATATTCACAATGGATTGTTGAAAAACTTAGAGAAGATAATCGAAATATTGTTCAGATGTATTCAGAAATTATTGCGGAAGCAGTTGTAAGTGAATCGGATGAGAATTTAAATTTTATTTTTGATAAAATTATTTCTCGAATTCAATTTCCAATTATTCAATCAGACGCAAATAGAAATCCACAATCATGGAAAAATATATCTTTTGAGGATCAGAGCATTTCCTATATAAAACAAAATCAAGAGTTAATGGATAAACAAAATACACCGATTAAATTATTTTTTTCTAACCCCGTGACAGGTGAAAAACAACTATTAGGTTATTTACATTTTGGTGATTCAAATCTTATCCATCAGCTATTGTGGCTACCTTATTTAGAAATTAGTGTCCTCTGTTTTTTTATATGTTTAGGTATTTTGGGATTCTCTTACATCAGAAAGACAGAAAATAATAATATATGGACGGGTATGGCAAAGGAAACGGCTCATCAATTGGGTACTCCTGTATCTGCTCTTATTGGATGGATTCATCGACTTAAATCTAACCCGAATGAAATAACAGATATTATTCCAGAGATTGAAGCTGATGTAAAGAGATTGGAACAAGTAGGTAATCGATTTGGAAAAATTGGTTCAAGACCAAAATTGAATTCGGTTAAAGTTCTTGTGTTAATTAAAGACGTTGTAAATTATTTAAACCGTCGATTAGCTTCAGATAGATTAAAAATCGAGATTGGACACAATATTTCTCCTGAGATTGAAGTCATTGCAAACGAAACCTTATTATCATGGGCGCTTGAAAATGTTATTAAAAATGGATTAGATTCTTTGACCTCAAATGAAGGTACAGTACATGTGAAAATTTCTTCAGATAGTAAGGGTATTCAAATCTTAATTAAAGATGATGGAAAAGGAATTTTAAGACGGAATTGGAAAAAAGTATTTCAACCGGGCTTTACTACAAAAAAACACGGATGGGGATTTGGATTATCCCTTAGTTCTAGAATTATCAAAGATTTTCACCAGGGCGACATTCGTATTCTTGAATCTGATAAATCAATAGGTACAACTATTCTCATTACCATACCATAGGTAGAATCAAAAAAATAAGTTGTATTTTTTCTTGATATATTTCAAAAAATAATTTTTCCCGATAAACCTTCCGTAACTATTTTAGGATTACTATGCAATAGAGATAATGATAGATTGTTATAGATCCTCTGAATTTGGATTTTTTCGAAGTTTTTTAATATTGCTTCGTCTTTTTTTATTGGATATTCTTTTTTCAACTGAAGTTTTTGTTGGTTTTGTTTTTATTCTTTTCTTCTTTTTTTTTGTTGCATCATGAATTATTTTTTTTAATCTATTTATGACTTCTTGTTTATTTCTGTGCTGGCTTTTATAAGTTGTAGATTCAATTAATAATTCTCCTTTATCATTTATTTTTCTTTTATTACGTGAGAACAATATTTTTTTTATACCCTGAGGAACCGTCTGTGAGCTATTAATATCAAATCGCAGTCGAACACCTGTCTCGACTTTATTTACATGCTGTCCACCTGAACCAGATGATCGAAAATAATCAAAAGTGATTTCTGCTATGGGAATAGTAATTCTGCTATTGATTACTATATAATACATTATTTTCTTTTCTTTGATAGTACAACTTGTCAAACGATAGTAGACTGTCTAATTTCATGCATAAATTTTAAGGAGAGAATTTTGGAAATCATACATGCAATGGCAGGAAATGAAACAGCACAAGGGGGTGGTTTGGCAGCCATGCTCCCATTTATTGTTATTATGCTTATTGTTTATTTTTTAATGATAAGACCAAATACAAAAAGGCAAAAGGAAAAACAGAATATGATTCAATCGTTAAAAAAAGGAGATAAGGTCATAACTATAGGGGGAATTCATGGAACCATATCTGGAATCAAACAAAAAGGAAAAGTTTTAGTTTTAAATTTGGGAAAAAATTTGGATGTTTCTATAAATAGAACTTCTATCGCAGGTTTAGCAGGAAAAACTGCAGATGAAGATACACTTCTTGGTCAGGAGAAGTCATAATGTCCGTAAAAGAGATTGTGCATTACGGTGATTCCATTCTCCGAAAAAAATGCAAAAATGTAACGAGATCTGATGATTTATCAGTTTTGATAGATGACATGAAGGATTCCATGTATGAGGCAGAGGGAATTGGATTAGCTGCAAATCAAATAGGAGTGAACAAAAATTTATTTATTGTGGATATTTCACATACCGATGACAATGAATTTCCAAGGGTGTTTATAAATGGTAAAATATTAGATTCAGAAGGAGAATCTATATATTCAGAAGGATGTTTATCTTTACCAAATCTAAGTTTTGATGTAAAACGACCTGAAAAAATAACTTTTAATTATTTAAATGAAAATAGAGAAGAAAACACAGAAACCTTTGATGGACTTATTGCAAGAGCAATTCAACATGAGGTGGACCATTTGAATGGAATCTTAATCATTGATAGAGTAAGCAATGTTTCAAAGATTCCGTTCGAAAATGAAATTAGAAAAATTAAACAATCATCTTCTGAAAAATCAAAATTAAAAATAAAACCGCAAATATATTTATAGACTGTTTTCTCTGTATTTTATATTAATATACTCAAAAATTATTTAGGGGTTCTATGAAAATTATTTTCATGGGTAATCCTGAGTTTGCATTACCAACGCTAATTAAAATATATGAATCCAAATTTTCATTATTGAGCGTTGTCTCCAATCCGGCTAATCCTTTAGGACGAGGGAAAAAAAATAGATTAACACCGGTTGGAGAATTTGCTAAACAAAACAATATTTCATTATTACAACCACATAAATTAAATGATCCAATATTTTTAAAAAAATTAAACGATCTTTCTCCTGATTTATTTATAGTTGTAGCATTTAAAATCATTCCAGATTCTGTACTTAATATTCCGAAAATAGGGTCTGTTAATCTTCATGCATCTCTTTTGCCAGAATATCGAGGAGCAGCACCAATACAAAGAGCAATTATGAATGGGGCTCAAGAAACGGGAATTACTACATTTCTAATTGAAAAAAAAGTAGATACAGGATCAATTTTATTCCAAAGTAAACTCCCAATTTTAGATAACGATACATTAGGTACTCTATCTGAAAAAATGGCAAAATTGGGCTCTAAAATAATGCTAAAAACAATAGAGGAGATTAATAAAGATTCAACTACACTTATAAAACAGGATAATAGTTTGGCAACATATGCACCAAAAATTGGAAAAATTGACCGTATAATTGATTGGACATGGCCAGCTAAAAAAATCTATAATCAGATACGAGGTTTATCACCCAATCCGGGAGTTTTTACTTTTTTAAAAGGTAATAGGCTTAGAATCTTTCAGTCTAGTATTATTATGGAAAAAAGCAAATTTGAGCCGGGAATGATCTCAATTTGTAATAGAAAACAGCTTTGTATACAAACTGGGACAGAACAGATTCAATTAGAATTGGTACAGAAGGAAGGAAAAAGAAAAATGGATATTAAACAATTTCTTAATGGAGTAAGTTTGACAAGTGGTGATTATTTTGAAACTTAGATATTATATTCTTTATCCTATTTTTATTATATAATTTAATAAATCAATTCAATCTATTTAATTATAATGAAACGTAAGCAGATTCAAACTTAAATGAATCAATTGGCAAAATATATATTAGTTTTTGGATTTTTATGTTTTTTTACACTTATAATATTTGACTCAATAATAATGCCTCGATACATCAGAAAATCTCATAGTATTCCATTAATAAATTTAAAAAATAAATCAGTTGAGAAAGCAATTGAGATACTTGAGTCAGAGGGATTTAAAGGTGTTATAAAAGATAGCATTCCTACAAACTCTATCTTACCGGGGATAGTAATGGAACAACACCCAAAACCTTATGCACGTGTGAAAATAGGAAGGACTGTACGATTATCAGTATCTCAACCGGAGCGGCTTATTGAAGTTCCTTATCTTATCGGGCTATCTAAGAGAAATGGAGAGCTTACTCTTAATCAGATTGGTTTGAAAATTGATACTGTATATTTTGAATATCACCCCTATAAAAAAGAGGGTACAATCGTTTGGCAAAATCCTAAGGCAGGAGATATTTTAAGAAAAGGTAACGGAATACACATTGAGGTCAGCAAAGGGAAACCGCCTAATTTTTTTATCGTTCCAGATATTGTAACTCTTTTGAAGTCTGAAGCCGAGGTGAAATTAAAAGAGGCAGGTCTTTCCATAGGTGAGATTAAATATATACAGGATTCGACTTTGGTAAGAGCAACTGTTTTAAGTCAATCAATAATTCAAGGGACTGTTCTTGAAAAATCAACTCCTGTTGATATTACTATTAGTGTTGAAACTATGCAGGATATTATCAATTTAATGATGGAAAATTAATTGGGAATAAAGAAAGAAGAATTACGAAGGAAAATCCTTCATTTGGGAAATTCAATTATTCCGTTAGGATATTATTTTTTTGTTCCGGGAACAATGAAATTAGTTTGGATGTTATCAATCATAACTATCATGTTTGTAACAGTTGATTTTTTACGATCAAGAGTTGAAGGAATCAAAGAATTGTTTGAACTGTTTTTTTCCAGTATGTTGAGGAAGCATGAATTAGATGGAAAAATGACCGGAGCGACATGGGTTTTGATTGGAAGCACTTTAACAGTCTATTTATTTGAAAAGGATATTGCAATATTAGCGTTACTTTTTATGAGTGTGGGAGATACGGTTGCTGCATTAGTGGGTCAACAATTTGGTAAGATAAAAATTGGTGATAAAACAATTGAAGGATTTGCGGGTGCATTTTTTTCATGCTTAGCTATTTCTTATTTTTTCCCCACATTAACGTGGATAAATAGATTAGCAGGTTCACTCTCCGCAGGATTAATTGAACTAAGTCCAATTTCTATTGATGATAATTTAAAAATTCCAATCGTTTCCGGAACTGTGATGACACTCATTAGGGGTATCGGTTTATGACATTTTTATCTCCCTTATTATTATGGGGACTATTGGCTTCCTCTATTCCTGTAATAATACATTTATTCAGTTTAAGGCACACAAAGGAAATTGAATTCAGTTCTTTAAAATTCATTCGGGAATTGGAGCATGAAACTATACGAAGACTTAAAATACGACAATGGTTGTTGGTGTTATTGAGAATGCTCATAATTATTTGCATTGTTTTAATGGTTTCCAGACCGGTTATTAAGGGATTTATTCCATCATGGATTGCAGGCAAAAAAGAATCTAGGGTTGTGATATTATTAGATAATTCTGCAAGTATGACAATGGAAATTGAAGGGAGATCCCTCCTAGAAAATGGCAAGTCAACTATTATGGATATTGCTGACTTATATGATGAGACAACAATATTTCGTTGCTATCAGTCCAACCCATTAAAATTAATTTTTGATGGAAATCCTAGAGAACATTCTCTTCGCTCTTCTTTGGAACTAATCCAAAATACTAATGCAACTGATCATTTATTTATAAAATTGGATTCAATCTTACAAATTCAGGAAGCACATGAACCAAATAAGGAATGTTTTATTATCAGCGATTTCTCAAAACAAATTTATTCAGATATGAGAGATTATAGAGCCGAATCTAGTTTTTTAACTGATACATCTGAAACAGGTTGGAGATTTTATTGTTTGGAACAAAAAAAAATCTTAAACAATCTTTCTTTGAAAAATGTAAATATTCTCAGCCAAATCCGTTTACCTAATTCTCTATTAAAAATTGAAGCAGAAGTCAGTAATGATGGTTCAAATATAAAAAAGAATATTCCTGTGGAATTATTTTTAGAACAAGACCGTTTGGGACAGGTTGTAGCATCATTTAACAAAAACCAACAAAAAGAATTCTTGTATCAGGTGTATCCAGGGATAAGTGGAGTTGTCCAGGGATATCTGGAGATTCCTGAGGATGATTATTCCTTAGATGATCATCTTTCATTTGATTTTACTGTTCCAGATCAGATCTCCTGTTTAATTGTGGGTCGCTCTTCGGAAGAAATATTTTTATTGGAAACTTCTTTGTCATCAATAGAAAATCAAACTGGTTTTCTTCAAATTGAGACTCAAATTAATCAAAATCCAACACATCTTTCATTGGACAACATTGATGTTCTGATTCTTTATAATTTAGGAAAATTTGTGCCTGTAGTGATTGATGAGATACAACAATTTTTAAATAAAGGTGGTGGAATTATTTTGTTTGCAGGAGATAGAATGATTAATTATGCAGATAAAATTACTCAAAAAACATTGCGATTACCGATCGTAACAGGATTGAGTTCAAGCTCAGAAGAATCTTTTTATTCTATAGCTGAAGCAAGAGAAGATCACCCTATTTTAAGTGATTTGAAATTAAGACATTTAGATAAGGAATTACCCCAAGTCTACTCCTATGTTAAAATCAAAATGTCTGATAAATATAATTCAATATTTACCCTAAATAATGGTGATCCATTTTTGATTGAGTTCCCATTGTTTGGAGGAAATTTATTTTATTTTACATCTCTAATGGACCTAACTTGGAGTGACCTTCCTGTCAAAGGGTTAGCTGTGTCTCTTTTACATAGAATTTTACTTTATTCAGCAACGGATGAAAACAATACAAATCCAATAGTAATAGGAGATAAGAAAGATATTTTAGTTGAAGATAAAAATCTAAATGCAGAATGGACCTTGATTACTCCTACAGGTAAAAAAGTTCAACTGATTCCAGATTATAACTTGAAAAAATTAAATATTCACCATACAGAAGAATTAGGTTCATATAAAGTTCTGAATGATGGACTCCCATATGCTTCTTTTTCAACCCGGTTGTCAGAATTTGAATATCCCTCAGAGAGGTTAACTGAAGTTGAAGTTAAAAATCTTTTTTTACATGATAGATTACGATGGATAACTCCTCAAACGGATCTAAAAAATCATTTAAGAAATGTTCGTTATGGTTCATCCCTTTGGAGAGGATTTTTAATTTTAGCCATTATATTATTTTTAATTGAGACTTTATTGGGAATGAGTTACGCAAAACATGAGTCATAAATAAGATTGAAAAGAACATCAGATAAAAAAGAAAAAGCATTACTTGTTGGGGTTATTTATGGTAATAATACAGAAGACATCATTAACGATCATTTAGATGAGCTCTCTCTTCTTGCTAATACAGCAGGTGCTGAGATTATAGGAACCATAACACAGAAGCTAAGAACGATTAATCCATCATTTTATATTGGTAAGGGGAAAGCAGAACAAGTAGTAAATCAAGCAAAAGAATTGGATGCTGACCTAATAATTTTTGATAATGATTTGAGACCGACACAAGCTAAAAACTTTCAAAAAATATGCGGAAACATTAAGGTATTAGATAGGAGTGCTCTTATCCTTGATATTTTTAAAAATCATGCCCATACAAAAGAATCAAAACCACAGGTTGAGCTGGCCCACTTACAATATCTTCTCCCAAGGCTCACTCGTTTATGGACTCATCTTGAACGACAGATGGGAGGAATAGGAGCTAGAGCAGGAGCGGGTGAAACTCAAATTGAAGTAGATAGACGATTAATTAGAACCAAAATCTCAAAATTAAAAAAAGAATTGATAAAAATTGAAAAAGAGAGAGAAGTTCAAGGAAAACGTCGGCAAAAAGAATTCAAAGTTGTGCTGGTTGGCTACACCAATGCAGGTAAATCTACCTTATTAAAAGCATTGTCTGGAGCTGAAATCTATATCGCAGACCAGCTATTTGCGACATTAGATACAACTATAAGAACAGTTGAAATTGATTCTACTCATACATTTTTATTAAGCGATACCATTGGTTTCATTAGAAAATTACCTCACCATTTAATTGCAAGTTTTCATTCTACGTTAAAAGAAACTACAGAAGCTGACCTTTTAGCTATTGTTTTAGATGGTTCCTCCCGTTCGGTTATGGAGCATTACAGGATAATCAGGGATGTATTGAAAAAGATTCATGCGGATAAAGTTTCACATGTTGTTGTTTTCAATAAACTAGATCAAATGGATGACAAAGACCATTTTGAATTTCTTAGAAATAAATTTTCTGATGGAATTTTTATTTCAGCTCAGCATTACCTAGGATTAGATTCACTCTTGGAGAACATTAGATCGGCTATTGAAGAAACCTATTTAACTACAGAACTTTTCATTCCATATAAAAATGGAAAACACATTTCTTCAGTTCAGGAAGGTGTGGAGGTATTATCTAAAATATCACATGATAAAGGAATGCATTTTAAAATAAAGGGTAATAGAACTCGGATAGAACAACTCAGAAAAATGGTAAAAGAAACCTCTCAATAAAAAAAAGCCTTCCAGAATTACAGAAGGCTTTTTAATTCTGATACAGGTGTTTTTTAGGACCGCGTTTGTTCACGGTGGATGCCTCCCGGTTACAGCAAACTTCCTTCATCCAATGATTAACAACAAAGGAAAGGCCTGTTTTTAATAACCGAAGTACAGCTTCCATATTTTTAATTGTAGATCCTAAAATAACAGATCTATATCAGAAATATCAATAAACTTGTTTAAAGTTACATGATTTTTATAGAGTATCAAAGGTGGAGTTATTTGATATTGAGCTTACAAAGCTTTGGTGTGTATGGATTAAATTTCAACATTTAACCTTAGCAAATTTTCACCTATTATTAAGTTATCACCATCTATAAAGGATTTTGGTGATGTTAGAATTTGTTTATTTAAAATCACTCAAAATAACTTGATTCCTTATTAAGTAGGAGTTGTGCCCTTTCCTGTTCCATCAGATTCTCAGGCATGATATCAGGTATTCTTGTAGGGTCGCCTTTAATCAATCCTAAAAGCTCAGTATTAAATGCTTCTCGGTGTCCTGATTTTATATGATAAAATTCTGCTTTTGCAGTTATATGGCTAAAACAGTATGGAAATAATTTTATAGCTTTATCAAAATATATTTTAGATTGATTTATATCCATCCCTGGTATTCGAGAGTAAAAAATTCCCATTAGTTTCAAAGGGCCTCCAAAATCATAGGAAGGATCAAGACTATAGATTTTATAAAACAATGACTCAAGAAGGTCTTTTTGTTCCATTCTTTTTCGTACGGGTTTTTTAAGAATGTAGTATCCCAAATTTAATCCTAAAAGGTAAAGCTCGGGTAAGGACGAAATATTAGAGTTTTCAATTTGTTCAAATAAAAAATGGTTTTTTGTTTCCGTATTTAATAAAATTTTTGAATTTATTTGGTGGAGCTCAAAATTTATTAAATAAGATATTGCTGTAAGGGCTACTTTTAAAAATAGACTATCTTTTTTGTTTTCATTCTGTTCGATATATTTACCTTCATAAAAAGAAGCTCTACTATACAATAAACCTGTTTTTTTATCTTCTGGTCTGAGTTTATGTGCTTTATTTAGAAAACTCCTTGCCCATTTTGCGTTTTCAGGGTTAACTCGTTTTTCCCAAAAATCATTTCCTTTTACTATTAAAAAATCAACATTTTTTGATAAAAGCTCATCTTTATTAGGTTGATTGGGAGTACAGCCAAACCAAAATACCATAGTTATAATAAATATTTTTTTTACCATTTTATTTTTTCAATTAAGAAATCTAATAAAAGATAATTCATTAGTTGGGTTCTAGGATAAAGATTCACTGTGTATATTTCAGCCGTGAAATTACAGATGTTTTATTGACTATGAAAAAAAATATTATTCTAAAAGGAGTTGATATCCAATCATTAATTGGTACAGGCGACATAAATCTAAGAGTATTAGAAGATAATTTTTCTTCACAAATATTATTAAGAGGTAATGAATTTCACATTGAAGGAGATAAAAAAGAAGTCGAAACTATCGAAAACTTGATTCATGAGATGACACAAACATTACACCGAAAAGGTTCACTGACCCAAAAAAATGTGTTGGACCTTGTTAAGTTGACAAGTGGAAACAATAAGAAGGATATGGATAGTAGGATGGATGAAGTAATATTTTATGGTAGAAAGGGAGGAATCTCAGCTAGAACAGATGGACAAAAAAAATATGTTGAGATGGTTCGGAAAAATGATATTGCGTTCTCTATTGGTCCTGCTGGTACAGGTAAAACTTATATTGCAGTTGCATTTGCAGTGGCTGCTCTTGAAAATCATGATGTGAATCGCATCATACTTTGTCGGCCAGCAGTAGAAGCTGGAGAAAGTTTAGGATTTCTGCCTGGAGATTTGAAAGAAAAGGTTGACCCATATTTAGCTCCCCTTTATGATGCACTTGGTGACATGTTACCAAAAGCAAGATTAAATCCGTTCCTAGCAAAAAATATCATTGAGATAATTCCATTGGCATACATGCGTGGGAGAACTCTAAACAATTCTTTTTTGATTTTAGATGAAGCGCAGAATGCAACTCCCATGCAAATGAAAATGTTCCTTACAAGGCTTGGTGTGAACTCAACGGCTGTTATAACAGGTGATATTACACAAATTGATCTTCCAAAAAGATCAGATTCTGGTTTACTTCAGGTGATAGATATCTTAAATGATATAGATGGAATTGGATTTTGCAAATTAGATAAATCGGATGTAGTTAGACATAAACTAGTAAAAGATATAATTGATGCTTATAATTCCATCAATATTGATAATTGAAAATATTATAATTAATATTTGGTTGAATTTTATTTATTCTGACAGTTGGAACTGAATATAGAATTTAAGAAACTAATGTCTTTTATATTTTTCCACATTCTATTTTTATATGATTGAACAAAATAGTTTTACTGCACATACACAACTTAATCTGTCTCCATTTTTTAAAAGAACTTCTAAGTTGAATGAGTCTCAGGAGTGGCGAAGATGGGCAGGATATTTATCTGCGACCAAATATCAGCTCTCTCACGAAAATGAATATTTTGCAATTCGAACCAAAGCTGCCCTATTGGATATAACCCCATTATATAAATACATCATTGAAGGTTCAGATGCCCAGTTTTTTTTAGATCGATTAGTAACACGAAATATTAAGATATGTCAAGTTGGGCAGGTGATGTATACACCTTGGTGTGATGAAAATGGGAAACAAATTGATGATGGTACGATTCAAAGATTATCAAAAAATAAATTCCGACTAACTTGCGCAGAACCCAATTTGGAATGGATCGAAATGAATGCAAAAGGAATGAAATTAACAGTAAAGGATGATACAAAGACGACAGCAGGCCTTGCACTTCAAGGCCCAAATTCCAGATTTATTTTAAATGCAATATCTGGTAATTCATTAAATAAACTTAAGTTTTTCTGGATGATGGATACAACTTTTGGAGATATCCCAGTATCTATTTCTCGCACAGGATACACCGGTGATCTTGGTTATGAGATTTGGATGGATCCGAAAGATGCATTAACTGTTTGGGATCTTCTTTTAGAAAAAGGTAAACCATACGGAATTACTCCCGCTGGTCTTCATGCTCTGGATATGACTCGGATTGAGGCTGGTTTGATTCTTTTAGATGTGGATTATATCTCATCTAGACATGCAATAATTGATTCAAGAAAATCTTCTCCTTTTGAGTTGGGGTTAGGTTGGACGGTCAAACTTAAGAAAAAAGATTTTATTGGTAAGAAAGCATTGGAGAGTGATCTATTGTCGGGGACAGAATGGAAATTTGTGGGTATCGAAATTGAATGGGATTCATTTGAAAAAATCCATAGAAAAGTTGGATTAGCACCAGGGCTTCCGAGTATCGCTTGGCGAACTAGTACACCATTATATAAAGGAAAAAAACAAGTGGGTTATGCAACTAGCGGTTCCTGGTCACCTATTCTTAAACGATACATTGCTCTGGCTCATGTCAAATCAGAATTTTCAAAAGAAAATACCAACTTAGATTTTGAGATTAGTTTAGAACATTTCAAACGACTGATACCTGCACATATTGTAAAAACACCGTTTTTTGACCCGGAGAGGAAACGATCATGCCCGGGATAAAAAAATATGATGCAATTATTATAGGTGGGGGACACAATGGATTGACCGCTGCAGCCTACTTAGCTCGGTCAGGGAAAAAAGTATTGGTTCTTGAACGCCGTCATGTGATAGGGGGTGCTGCAGTAACTGAGGAGGTTTTTCCCGGTTTTAAATTTTCTGTTTGCTCCTACGTTGTGAGCCTAATGAAACCGAATGTTATTCGTGAACTTATGTTGCCTAAATTTGGTTTGGAACTATTGCCACTCGAAAGCACCTTTACTCCTTTAGATAATGATTATTTAATTCGGACATCCGATTCCGACCAAACATACAGAGAGATTTATCGACATTCAAAAAAAGATGCTGAAACATACACTCGCTTTGGACCTGCTATGAGTCAGATTGGTATGGCTGTTCGACCAATTCTGGAAACAATCGCCCCGAATGCGATTCTTCCATCCCTATCAGATATATTTTCTATAAGAAAATTATTAAAACATTTTAATACACTTTCATCAGAAAAATTTGAATATTTGGTAAAACTAATGACAATGAGTTCAGCAGACTTTCTAGATGAATTTTTTGAATTTGAGCCACTATAAGCAACCATGTCTGCAAGTGGTATAATTGGAACATTCTAAGGTCCACGCTCTCCGGGTTCTGCTTATGTGATGCTGCACCATTATATGGGCGATATAGATGGGGCTTTCAGAGCATGGGGATTTCAAAAAGGTGGTACGGGTGCAGTGAGCTTGGCCATCGCTCGTTCTGCAGAATATTTTGGTGCTGAAATTATGACAGAGGCACCTGTAGAGAAGGTTATTGTTAAAGATGGGAAAGCATCGGGTGTCTACCTAGAGAATGGTGATGAATATTTATCAAACATTGTAATATCAGGGTTGGACCCAAAACTTACTTTTTTAAAATTAATAGGCGAGAAACACCTTCCAACTGACCTATTTAATACTATAAATAATTTCAGGATTCGGGGCTCATCAGGGAAAGTAAATCTTGCTTTAAAAAGTTTGCCAAACTTTTCTTGTTTACCAGGTGAGGGTCATCATTTAAGTGGTGCTATCTCGATTAGTCCGAGCTATGATTATTTAGAAAGGGCTTATGATGACGCTAAGTATGGAGATTTCTCCAATGAACCATTTATGGATATAATTCTTCCATCAGTTCTTGATCCTGAGATGGCTCCTCCGGGGAAACATGTTATGTCTTGTTTTGTTCAGTATGCACCCTATGATATCAACGGTGGTTGGGATGACACAAAACGTGAAGCGTTTGGAGATACAGTGGTCAATTCGATCGCACGTTATGCTCCCAATATTAAAGATATCATTTTACATCGACAAGTTTTGTCTCCATTTGATTTGGAAGCAACATTTGGACTAACAGAAGGGAATATTTTCCATGGTGAACTTTCACTTCAGCAATTATTTGCTTTACGTCCTGCTGCAAAATGGGCAGATTATTCAACGCCAATAAAAAATTACTATCAATGTGGTTCAGGAACTCACCCTGGTGGTGGTATTACCGGTTCCCCAGGTGAAATGGCAGCAAAAAAGATATTAGGGATTTTGTGATGGACGGTTACGATATAATTGTAATTGGAGGAGGAGTAAATAGTATGATTGTTGCTTCTCTTTTAGGTGAAAAAGGAAAAAAAGTATTGGTTCTTGAAGCCCGTGACGAAATTGGCGGTTTGGCCTCAACCTCAGAATTTGCCCCTGGATTCAAATGCAATCTTATTAATGATGTCATAAAATGGATTGAAAATGTCCAACTTTTAGGAGCAGGAGAGATATTAACCAATTTAATCTTGCGTCGCATGGTCTAGAATTTTATTCTCCCAAACAAGTTAGAATTGCATTGAATACACAAGGTAATCATATTGTATTTTATCGTGAATCAAATAAAACTGTAGAATCAATTTTAAATCATTCAGAAAAAGATGCAAAGGTGTGGAAAAAATTTACAGAATACATTGATGGTCTAACTCTTTTTTTAGAAAAACTCTATGAATTGTGTCCTCCTAAATTACCAAACCTTAGATTGAAAGAACTATTATCTATGGGATCGATGTTAAATCCTGTTAGAAAACAGGGAACCCAGGGATTGGTAGATTTGATGCGAGTTGTTCCTATGATGATGTCTGAGTTGATGGATGAGTGGTTTGAAAATGAGCTGCTAAGAGCAGCTATCTCAACTTCTGGGATTCACCATTTATCATTTGGACCTTTTGCTCCAGGGACAGGATATAATCTATTACATCAGAATGTTCATTCTGGAGGTGTGTTTCATAACAGTAATTTTGTGAAAGGTGGTACCGTACAATTTGTAAATACATTAAAAAAAATCGCTGAATCAAAAAATGTTGAAATTAAGACCAGTTCTGCGGTCGCATGTATTAATGTTAAAAATGAAACTTGTTTTGGTGTTACATTAGAAAATGGTGAGCTTATTAAAGCTAATAAAATTGTATCCGGCTTAGACCAAAACAATACATTTTTTAATTTAGTAGGTTCATCAAAATTAAATCCAACTTTTGCTAGGCAGCTTAGAAATATAAAATATAGAGGAAGCTCTGCACGAATTCATTTTGCTTTGAACGGTTTACCAAGCATAAATGGAATTCAAGAAAATCAAATGGAGACTGTTTTTTCCATTGGTCCCTCAATTGCTTATCTAGAGCGAACGTCTGACTCAGTTAAATATGGGAAATTATCTGATAATCCGTTTGTTGAATTCACTTTGCCATCTATCTTAAATCCGGATTTTGCTCCATCTGGGAAACATGTTCTTTCTGCTACCATTCAATATGCTCCTTATCATTTGAGGAGTCAAACTTGGTCTGATGAATTAAATGCTCAACTGAAAGATAATGTGGTTAAAGTATTAGAAAATTATATCCCTAATATTTCTTCCATGATTGAATCATCATATGTACTATCACCCGTGAATTTAGAAAGCCAATTTGGTCTTACAGAAGGAAATTTAAACCATGGTGAGATGACACTCGACCAGTTTTTCTTTATGCGTCCTACTTTAAGCTCCTCCCAATATGAATCACCTATAAAAAATCTATATCTTTGTGGTCCAGGAACCCATCCCGGTGGTGGAATCCACGGTACGAATGGATATAACGCAGCAAGAGAAATATTAAAATAATGGTCTTCAAGAAAACTGTTGAAACGCTTGATAAAGGTGCTCACACACTCGATCGGAAATTTTATTTAAACTCGAACATCCTGAAAAAAGAATATGAAAATATTTTTTTGAGCAATTGGATTTGTGTTGGAAGAGTATCAGAATTGAGTAATGTTGGAAAATTCAAAACAATTAATATAAAAAATGAGAATATCATTGTTTTATGTGATAGTGAAGGACAATTAAGAGCTTTTTATAATGTGTGTCGACATCGAGGCACACGAATATGTAACAAGGAAAATGGAGAATTTTCAAAATCTATCCAATGTGGATATCACGGATGGACATACAATTTATTTGGGGATTTAATTGGTGCACCTCATATGGAAGTGGTTGATGGATTTGAAAAAAAAGATTATTCTTTGCATGAGGTTGCTCTTTCAGAGTGGGAGGGGTTTATTTTCATAAATTTAAGCGATGAGCCTGAAAATTTTGATATTATTTTTCAGCCGATTATAAATCGATTCAAAGATTGGGAAATTTCAAATTTAGTTCCATATAAAACTAAAAAATATTTTGTAAAAGGTAATTGGAAACTAGTAATTCAGAATTATTGTGAGTGTTATCACTGTCCAGTCCTACACCCGGAACTTGCATCTATTCATAATTATATGGGAGGACGAAATGATTTTTATGATGGTCCATTTTTAGGCGGTTACATGAATTTTAATAAAGATAAATACAGTATTACTTCTACAGGTAAATTATGCTGTCCACCCTTAAAAAAGGTAAAGGATGGTGACTTGCAGAGAGTATACTATTATTCAATTTTTCCAAATTTACTCCTGAGTTTACATCCAGAATATGTAATGTACCATACGATTTGGCCTGATGGAGTTGACCAATGCATTGTGACCTGCACGTGGTTATTTGATAAGGGAGTAGTAGATTCAGATGAATATCGAATACATGATGCTATTGATTTTTGGGATAAAATAAACAAGCAGGATTGGAAAATTTCAGAATATTCTCAATTGGGTATCCAATCAAAAAAATATGCTCCTGCTCCTTATTCAGGCCAAGAAAGTTTATTAGCGGCTTATGATAATTATTATTTAAAAAAACTTAAAATTGATTAATCTAAACAGTTAAAGTACTATGGTAAAAAGTAAAAATTTTGGTAATTTTAACGCTGATTTATATATGCAGAACTTAAGGTTTTGCAATCTTTATAAGAGTATTATTTAAAATATAAAAAATGAGAAATGATGTATTAATTATTGATGGTAAAAGGACACCCGTTGGATCTTTTAATGGTGGTTTATCAGCAATCAAAGCACCTGCCCTTGGAGCAATTGTAATTAAAGAATTGGTAAATACTTCTCAGATTGATCCAAATCTTATTGATGAGGTGATAATGGGTAATGTTTTATCAGCAGGATTAGGGCAAGCTCCCGCTAGACAGGCAGCTTTAGGTGCAGGTTTACCAAATTCGACAGAATGCTTAACTATCAACAAGATGTGTGGATCCGGATTGATAGCAGCTATGTTGTCAATGCTGTCTATTCAATCAGGTGATGCTAAAATTGTAATAGCTGGTGGGATGGAAAATATGTCATTATCACCTTATTTGTTACCGAATGCAAGGTCAGGATATAGATTGGGACACAGCAAATTAATAGACAGTATGATTGTGGATGGATTGTGGGACGCGTACAATGATAAACATATGGGAAATTGTGCAGAAATGTTGGCAAAAAAAAATCAAATTTCTCGTAAAAAACAGGATAGATTTGCTGAAAATTCATATAATAAAGCGATTAATGCAATGAATTCAGGATGGTTTTCAAATGAAATTATTTCAGTGTCAACTCCTAATCCTAAAGGCAATCCTATCTTAGTGGCTGAGGATGAAGAACCAAAGCGTGTAAATTTTGAAAAAATGCATACATTAAGACCTGCGTTCGAAAAAAACGGAACAATAACCGCTGCTAATGCATCTAAAATTAATGATGGCGCTGCTGCCTTACTTTTCGCATCGGAGGATAGTGTAAAACTTCACAATCTTATTCCTAAGGCCAAAATGATTGCACAGGCGTCATCTGCTCATGAGCCGGAATGGTTCACTACTGCTCCCATTAGAGCAATTTCAAAAGTTCTTTCTACAGCAGGATTAACTAAAAATGATATTGATTTGTGGGAAATTAATGAGGCATTTGCTCCAGTTTCTATATCTGCCATTGATAAATTTAATCTAGATATAGAAAAGGTGAATGTTTGTGGTGGTGCAATAGCGATAGGACATCCAATTGGAGCTTCCGGTGCAAGAATTTTAGTAACTCTACTTCATAGTCTTGAAAGATTGGAAAAACGATTTGGGTTAGCTACTTTATGTATTGGTGGTGGGGAAGCGTCTGCTGTTATCATAGAAAGGATATCATGAATAAAATAGGTATAGTTGGTGCAGGAACGATGGGTAGTGGTATTGCCCATGTTGCAGGTGTATCAAATATTTCTGTTACGATAATGGATATAAATCCTGAAATATTGGCTCAGGGTATAATGTCAATTAAAATAAATTTAGATCGTCAAATTAAAAAAGGAAATATAACAGAATCTAAAAAAGAAATTGCCATAAAAAATATATATCAAACTACAGATCTAGAAAAATTAAAATCTTCTGATATTGTTATAGAAGCAGCATCTGAAAATTTTAATTTAAAAAGTAAGATTTTTAAGGATTTAGATAAAATATGTAAAAAAAATACAATATTAGCAACTAACACTTCTTCTATTTCGATAACAAAATTAGCTTCATACACATCTAGACCTGAAAAAGTAATTGGAATGCATTTTATGAATCCTGTACCTATGATGAAACTGGTTGAGGTTATTCGTGGTCATTTAACTGATGATAATGTGTGTAAAAAAGTTCAAAAACTAGCAGAAAGAATGAAAAAACAACCAGATTTATGCAATGAT
>CAZNQF010000003.1:24898-28611 GCA_964575125.1 uncultured bacterium | reverse complement strand
TTTTTCCTGTTTTATGTATTTTGGGAGGTTATGCTCCTTCCCATGTACTTTTTAATTGGAATGTGGAGAGGTCCCCAAAGGGAATATGCTGCCATTAAATTTTTTCTTTATACATTGGTTGGATCCGTTCTCATGCTAATTGCAGTAATTGCATTGTATCTTAATTGTGGAAAAACATTTGATATCCCCACATTAATGGATGTTGCTCCTACAGCATTAAAGGGGGTTGTATGGTGGGGATTTAGTGGTATAAAAGTGATTTGGATTTTGTTATTCATTGGATTTGCAATTAAAGTACCTGTCTTTCCATTTCATACTTGGCTTCCTCTTGCTCATGTCGAAGCTCCCACAGCAATATCGGTTATTCTTGCAGGAGTTTTATTAAAGTTAGGTGTGTATGGATTATTGCGAATTAATTACCCTATGTTGCCTGAGGCAGTATTCTGGTTTTCAGGTGCTATGGCACTACTAGGGTTGATAAATGTGATTTGGGGAGCAATGTGTGCACTAGCACAGACAGACTTGAAAAAATTGGTTGCCTACTCAAGTATAAACCATATGGGGTATTCATTGCTTGGGATGGCTGCTGTTATTGCAGCAGGTGCTATGTATGGAGATAATCAAGCAGCAGCTCAAGCCGGATTAAATGGTGCGGTATTCCAGATGTTTAATCATGGTACAATTTCTGCTATGTTATTTATTTTAGTGGGCGTGGTATATGATCGTGCACACCATAGAGATATTAATGGATTTGGTGGACTTGCAAAGCAAATGCCTATTTATGCTGGGATGAGCATGATAGCCTTTTTTGCAGGATTAGGACTTCCTGGGTTCTCGGGATTTGTGAGTGAGTTCATGTGTTTTATTGGAGCATTTCCTGTTTTTAAGGCAATTGTTATTATTTCTACATTGGGGATTTTATTAAATGCAGCTTATTTTTTATCAGCTTATAAACGAATATTTTTTGGGGAGTTAAATGAAAAATATAAGCAAATGGATGAAATAAATAATCGTGAATTGTTTACTATAATTCCGTTAGCTGTGATAACATTACTACTTGGAGTCTATCCTCAACCCTTTTTGGATATTATTTCATCCACTATGGATCATCTAATTAATCAAGTCACTCAAATAGGAGGGATGGCAGGTTTTTAATTTTTATTTGATTTATGAATAATTTACAAAGTTTAATTTATTTTATTCCTGAATTGATTTTAACAGGAACCATATTATTTTGTGTGATATTGGATCTATGTGTTAAAGAAAAGAAATCTCGATCAGTCGGGTTTTTATTAATGAGCGGATTACTTTTAACCTTTATTTCTTTTCAATTCATTCCGGACAATTTTGTTGGGTCTCTATTTTTGAACACCTTAGCATTTGATCCGTTTTCTCGATTTTTTAAAATTCTTTTGCTGATGAGTACTCTACTTATCATTTTTATCAGCAATGAAAGTAAAGAACTGGATTCAGTTAGATTGGGTGAATATTATATACTTTTGGGTATTATGGTTTTCGGTATGTTTTTAATGGCTTCAGCTATTGATTTGATCATGGTCTATTTAGCTATAGAAATCGTTTCTCTTATTTCTTTTGTTCTTGCTGGATACTTAAAAAAGGATAAACGGTCAAATGAGTCTGGTCTGAAATATGTAATTTATGGAGCATTTTCCTCCGGTTTGATGTTGTACGGTATGACTATACTATTTGGAGTGACCGGAACAACAAAATTATTCGAAATTAGGTCCGTACTAGGAAATTCCGGGCCTGATGCGGTGCTCTCAATCGTTGTTGCTTCCATTTTAATTTTGGCTGGATTTGGGTACAAGATATCTGCGGTCCCGTTTCATTTCTGGACTCCGGATGTGTATGAGGGAGCTCCTACTCCTATAACAGCTTATTTATCTGTGGCACCTAAGGCGGCAGGCTTTGCAATACTTATACGATTTTTTAATGATTCACTATCTGATGGTGGGGTGATTGCGGGCTCTGATTTTGGTGTTACGGGTCTCCCTTGGTCAGATTTACTTGCGGTTTTAGCACTCCTTACAATGACCTTAGGAAATTTTGTAGCTATTCAACAAAATAGTGTTAAAAGAATGTTAGCTTATTCCAGTATTGCCCATGCAGGATATATGTTAATGGCGGCACCTCTTTTATCCCATGATGGGATCTATGCAATTCTTATTTATCTTGTTATGTATGTATTTATGAATTTGGGTGCGTTCCTTGTTATAATCATTGTTAAGAATAAAAATAATGGTGGTGAGTCTTTTGATGATTTTAAAGGACTTGGATGGAGCATGCCAGTGCTCGGAGGATTTATGACCTTATTCATGATATCCTTGACCGGTCTCCCTCCAACAGCAGGATTTATAGGAAAATTTTATGTATTCTACAGCGTGATAAAAGCAGGCTCGTCCTTTTATTGGTTGGTATTCGCTGGAGCTATTAATAGTGTTATTTCATTGTTTTATTATATCCGTGTGGTAAAAGTAATGTATTTGGATGGTGAAAGAAGTGATGTTATAGAAATGCCTTCAAAAATGGGAACCGTTTTATTGTTAGGAACCGGAATCCCAACATTGATATTTGGTATATATTGGTCTCCGATAGCTGATTGGGTTGAGCGTTCGGTATCCTTTTTATTTCAATCAATTTAAATGGTTGTCTTACAAAATCATTCCTAAAGAATATCACAATTAAAAAAGGTCATGACATTCAAATTTCCGGTGTGCCAAGCGGTGAGATTGGGTCTCAATATAAACCTGAGAAGGTTGCTCTTTTACCTATTGAATTCAGATGCATAAAGCCAAAATTATTGGTTAAGGAAGGTGACCAGGTTCAAATTGGTTCGCCATTATTTTTTAATAAATCAGTTCCGAAAATTAAATGGGCCTCTCCAGGCGGAGGGATAGTAAGTGAAATTAAATTTGGTCCAAGACGAGTTATTGAAAAAGTTGAAATTGAGTTGGATAAGCATGAAAATAAAATATCTATGCACCAGCACTCAGAGCAAGAAATCTCAAGATTAACCCGAGAAATAATAATTGATACTTTACTGGATTTCAATCTTTTTCATTTAATCAGACAACGTCCGTATAATAAAGTTGCTAATCCAGATGGTATCCCTCGAGATATTTTTATTTCTTGTATCAATTCTTCCCCCCTTACTCCTGACCTAGAACACGTGCTAGAAAATCAGATAAATCAATTTCAATCTGGTTTAAATATCTTGAGTAAATTGACAGAGGGAGATGTTTTTGTAGGGGTCCAGCCTGATTCTGTATTAAAAGATTTGAAAAATGTTCGATGTTTTTCAATAAAAGGACCTCACCCTTCAGGAAATGTAGGGATTCAAATTCACCATATCTCACCTATAAAACCAGGTGATATTATTTGGACCGTGAATGCACAGGATGTTGTTACATTGGGGAATCTATTCTTAAAGGGTGAGTACGACCCGAGCAAGGTTATAACTATAGGGGGTCCCGGTATAAAGAATCCAAAATATATTAGGTCAAGAACAGGAGGATCAGTTCGGTCGCTATTGGGAAATGAATTAACGGGCGACCCAAATCGGATTATTTCCGGGGACGTATTAACAGGTAGGGAAGTTAAAAAAAATGGATTTCTTGGGTTTTATGATAGCTCTTTATCTGTCATTTTTGATTCAATCAGAAGAGAATTTTTAGGGATGTTGCACCCTGGTA
>CAZNQF010000003.1:20193-24888 GCA_964575125.1 uncultured bacterium | reverse complement strand
TCTCAAATGATGAAAATTTTATACCATTGTTGGAAAAACAAGATATAGTTTATCATCCTCATTTATGAAATTTGGTAATGCATCATTTAATTTCAATACATCCCAAAATGGAAGTCAACGTGCTATGGTGCCAATTAATGCGTGGGAAAATGTCTTACCGATGGATATCTATCCCAATGCTTTGTTTCGTGCTATTTTGTCCAATGATATAGAGGAAATGGAACAGCTGGGGATTTGGGAATGTGATGATGAAGACTTTGCTTTATGTTCATTTGCCTGTCCAAGTAAGATTGATGTTGGAGCAGTCATTAGAAAAGGATTGGATCTAATGGAGGCAGAAGAATAATGAATTGGCTATTAAATCTTTTACTTAAAATAAAACCTAACTTTGAAAAAGGAGGAAATCTACATAAATATTATCCTATTTTTGAGGCAACTGAAACTATTTTATTTAGTACGGACGAGCGGACATCAAATGGACCACACATCAGAGATAGTTTAGATATTAAAAGAGTGATGATTCTTGTTGTCCTTTCTCTTTTACCCTGCTACATTTTTGGTATATTAAATATTGGATACCAGTTTAGTTTATCACACGGAGAGGAATATTCATGGGTGGAGAATGCATTAATTGGATTAAAAATAATTTTTCCTATAATTATTACTACGTTTATCACTGGTGCATTTTGGGAAATACTATTTTCAATTATTAGGAAACATGAGATATCTGAGGGTTTTTTAGTGACTTGTGCTTTGATTCCACTTATTATGCCTCCAACAATCCCTTTGTGGCAGGTTGCTGTTGCAACTACATTTGGGATTGTAATAGGTAAAGAGATATTTGGTGGTGTTGGAATGAATATTTTTAATCCTGCATTGGTTGCCAGAGCATTTATATTTTTTGCCTATCCGGGCAACATCTCTGGAGATAAAGTTTGGCTATTTGGACCCGACGGTTACTCGGGAGCTACCGCTTTAGCTGTCCCTGCAGCTACTCAAAGTGAACAAGCAATTCCACTATTAAATTCAGTGACTCAATTTGATTTTTCATGGCTAAATATGTTTTTAGGTTGGATTCCGGGTTCTGTTGGAGAAACTAGTAAATTGATGATAATCATAGGTGCAATTTTCCTTATTATTACAGGGATTGCATCATGGAGAGTTATAGTGGGAGCTATCATTGGTTTGGTTTTTACCGGGTTTTTTACCAACTTTTTAGCATCTTATTCCACAAATTCAATGTTAACAATCCCCCCTCATTATCACCTTGTAATGGGAAGTTTTGCTTTTGGAATTACATTTATGGCGACAGAGCCTGTCACGGGGGCGCATACAGACACCGGTAGATGGATCTATGGTGTTTGCATTGGAATATTGACTGTGATAATCCGCGCTATAAACCCTGCATATCCTGAGGGAGTAATGTTAGCTATTTTGTTAATGAATGCCTTTGCCTCATTAATCGACTATTTTGTTGTCCGTAGTAATATCAAACAAAGAATGAGACGTTATGCGCAGTAATTCTTATACACTTGTATTTACCAGTTGTATAACAATTGTGTTGAGTTTTTTCTTGTCAATCGCTAACGGTTTATTGAAAGAAAAACAGGAAATTAATGTAGAGCTAGATAGAAAAAAAAATATATTGATTGCCTTGGGATTTGAACAAGATGTAAAGAGCTTATGGAAACCAAAAGAAATTCAATTGCTTTTCAATGACTTTGTGCGAGAATTTCATATTGATGAGAATGGTGAAAGGGTAAATATTAATTCCATTCAGCCTGAGACAATGGTGGATCTAAATTATTTTCCAGTTTATGAAAAAGTAATAAAAAATAAGGTTGAAGGATTTGCAATCCCTATTTCTGGAAAAGGACTGTGGTCAACTCTTTATGGTTATTTTGCTGTTGAACCGAATGGAAAAACTGTTAAAGGAATAACTTTTTATAAGCATAAAGAAACTGCCGGCTTAGGAGGCGAAGTGGAAAAACCCTGGTTTCAAAATAATTTTGTAGGTAAACAATTTATAGATGAGAAAGGAGAACTTATAAGCATTCAGGTTATTAGAGGTAAGGTAAGTGATGATGACCCTGAAGCTTATCACAAAGTGGATGGCATTTCAGGAGCTACCATGACTGGGAAAGGATTAAATCATTTTTTAAAAGAAGATCTCAAAAAATATGAAATATTTTTTAAAAAAATCAGAAACGGACAACAAATTTAATTATTATGATTAGTAAAAAATCTAAAAAAATTATTGTAGATCCTCTCATGGGAAACAATCCAATTACTCTTCAGGTTTTGGGTATTTGCTCTGCCCTCGCAGTAACTTTGAAAGTAGATATAGCTTTAGTAATGTCATTTACTGTTGTATGTGTTCTCTCAATATCAAACACATTGATTTCTTTATTACGAAATTTGATTCCCGGGAAAGTACGTATAGTTGTTCAATTATCTATTATTGCATCCTTGGTAATTTTAGCAGATGAGATTTTAAAAGCCCATATGTATGAGTTTAGTAAGCAGTTAACTGTATTTGTAGGTTTAATAATCACCAATTGTATTATAATGGGAAGAGCAGAGGCGTTTGCAATGCAAAATTCTCCGGGGAAAGCTTTTTTGGATGGCTTTGGAAATGCTATGGGATATGGTATTATTCTTATTGCTGTAGCTATATTTAGAGAATTATTAGGCTCTGGAACAGTCTATGGTTTGCAAATAATTCCAGAATCTTTTTATTTGGCAGGATATGAAAACAATGGGTTGATGGTATTGTCACCCGGTGCATTCATAATACTAGGACTAATCGTTTGGGTTCATCGGATATATGCTGATATTGAGGAAGAGGAATAACTAATGGTTGAACATTATCTAAGTTTACTTACCAAAGCGATTTTTGTAGAAAATATCCTTTTAGCCTACTTTCTTGGGATGTGTTCATATCTTGCTATTTCAAATCGTATTGATACATCCATCGGCTTGGGATATGCAGTTATCTTTGTTTTAACTATCACAGCTCCTGCAAACTGGGCAATCCATCATTATTTTTTAGATAAAGGTGCATTATCATGGTTAGGATATCCTAATATAGATTTAAGTTTTTTGAATTTTATTGTATTTATAGCTGTAATTGCTGCAATGGTACAGCTGGTTGAGATGATCCTTGATAGATTCTCACCCACTCTTTATTATAATTTGGGGATTTTTCTCCCACTTATTGCAGTTAATTGCTCCATTTTGGGTGGATCACTATTATTAGTTGAGAGAGATTATACATTGATGGAATCAACTGTTTTTGGTTTTGGCTCAGGATTAGGTTGGTTTTTGGCTATAGCCTCTATGGCATCAATAAGATATAGACTAAGATATTCAAACGTCCCTGCAAAACTGCGTGGTTTAGGAATTACCATGCTATTGACAGGACTAATCTCAATGGCTTTCATGGCATTCTCTGGCATAGATCTTTAATGGAATTAACGATACTAGCTGTTTTAGTTTTTACCGGTATTATTCTTGTTTTGGTGATGATTCTTAATTTTGCAGATAGTCAGCTATTGCCAAAAGGTGATGTTACCATTCTTATAAATGATGATGAATCAAGCACAATTAAAACACGTCCAGGTATGACCCTCTTGAGTTCTTTAGCAAATAATAAGCTTTATCTTCCCTCCGCTTGTGGTGGTGGTGGCACATGTGCTATGTGCAAGTGTCAAGTTTTAACAGGTGGTGGCGATATCTTACCGACGGAGACGGGATATATAAATAGAACAATGGCAAAGGAAAATTGGAGATTAGCTTGTCAGGTAAAAATAAAAGAAGATATGACAGTCCATATCCCTGAAGAGGTTTTCAGTATAAGGAAATGGGATTGTACTGTTGTGTCCAACAATAATGTTGCAACTTTTATTAAAGAGCTTATTTTAAAGCTACCTGAAGGTGATATTCTTGATTTTAAAGCAGGTGGTTATATTCAGATTGACATTCCAGAATTTAGAAATTTATCATTCGGAGATTTTAAAATAGAGGAAGAATATCATTCAGATTGGGATAAATATAAAATCTGGAATTTAATTGCCAATAATGATGAAGATATATTTCGTGCGTATTCAATGGCAAATCATCCTGCAGAAGGAAACACGATAATGCTCAATGTAAGAATAGCAACACCACCACCTGCCAAATGGAATGATGTGCCTCCTGGGATAGCTTCATCCTATATGTTTAATTTAAAGCCTGGAGATAAAGTTACTATTTCAGGACCATTTGGAGAATTTTTTATCAAAGACTCGAAAAAAGAAATGGTTTACATTGGTGGAGGTGCTGGTATGGCTCCCATGCGTTCTCATTTGTTTCATTTATTTCATACATTAAAAACGCATAGAAAAGTTTCTTTTTGGTATGGAGCAAGATCTCTTCGTGAGATGTTTTACGATGATGATTTTAAACAAATTAAACAAAATTTTCCAAATTTTAATTATCAAGTAGCAATGTCAGAGCCGTTACCAGAGGATAACTGGGAAGGTCCTACAGGATTTATTCATCAGGTATTGTTTGATAAATATTTAAAAGACCACGAAGATCCTACAGAAGTTGAATACTATATGTGCGGTCCGCCAATGATGATTAGTGCGTGCGAAGGCATGCTGGACAGTTTAGGTGTTGATCCCGAAATGATTGCCTATGATAGTTTTGGAT
>CAZNQF010000003.1:19425-20183 GCA_964575125.1 uncultured bacterium | reverse complement strand
AATTTTTTTTGTTCTCATCTTAAAGCCCGACATTTGTTGGGCTTTAGTTTTCTTATGATCATTAGTTGTGAAAGTAAAAATGATATGCATTTGAGGGGATTGACGATGGGAACGACCTACTCAGTAGTGCTACCCAATATCAATGAAAAGATTAACAAGAATCTACTTCAAGTGAAAGTAGACTCATTGCTAGCTCAAATTAATTTTCAAATGTCAACCTATATAGAAAATAGTGAGATTTCTAACTTTAATTCAAAAAAAGATACGGGACCAATAGATATTAGTCTTGATTTTTATAATGTAATTCAAACTGCACTAAAGATATCAAAATTATCCGAAGGAGCTTTTGATATCACCATTATGCCATTAATTAGATTGTGGGGTTTTGGTCCGGAAAATAAAGGTAAAAAATCTGTTCCATCTATTGAAGAAATTAAATTATATAAAAAAAATACTGGTATTAGTTTTTTGAAAAGCGGAAAATATTATTTAAAAAAGGTAAATACTGAACTTGAAATAGATTTGAGTGCCATAGCAAAAGGATATGCAATTGATAAGATAAAATCATTATTTGAATTATTGCAATTGGAGCATTATTTAATAGAAATAGGAGGGGAAATAATTTGCAAAGGAAAAAACGCAGATGGATTGCTCTGGAGAATCGGAATAGATAACCCTAGTGTTAACAGCAAAACTAAGAAGGAAAATAATTTAATTTTGGGCTTATCAGATGTAGCTGTAGCGACTTCGGGGGATTA
>CAZNQF010000003.1:480-19415 GCA_964575125.1 uncultured bacterium | reverse complement strand
CCCATATCATAGATCCTATGACATGATACCCTGTTAGAAATGTAATAGCATCTGCAACGGTTGTAGCCCCAAACTGTGCGGAGGCGGATGCATGGGCAACAGCGCTTTTAGTTATGGGAGTAAAGGGCTTAGATATTTTAGAAGAGTTGGATGGATTTGAAGGATTAATATTCTCGAGGGTAAATAATGGGTTCCAACGTTTGATGACTTCGGGATTTGAAAAAAGTATAATCCAATAAAACTTTTATGAAGATATATTTGTACATTTTTTTAAATCACCTTTGCATAAATCGCATGAATCAGAATTTCCTCCACATGATCCCTTTAAAGGTTTATTGCTTAAAATGACCCCAAGCGAAAGTCCCAAAATAGATAACCCCAAAATTGCTATCACTAAAATAGTATTCATAATTCAAGTTAAGTTAAATATTATTTTTTTTCAATGTTTTTAACTTAAACTATGAATAAAATCTAATAATAAAATTTTAATTGATTTGGCAAATAAAATACAATTTAATCAAATGAAGAGGAACATATTATTATTAATTTTTATTGTTCCTAATATTTTACTTGGTTCATCAGATAGTCAGTTTGTATTGGATGGGACACAATTATCTATAATATGGGTTGTTCCCTTTATTGGTATACTGCTTTCTATTGCAGTATTTCCATTGGTCTTGCCACGATTTTGGCACCAACATTTTGGAAAAATTTCTTTGTTTTGGGAGGTTTTATTTATTTTCCCATTTCTATTTAAGAAAGGATGGGAGATTACACTTTTTGAATTATTGCACGTAGGATTGCTAGAATATTTACCATTTATAACCCTACTGCTGGCATTATTTACTATTTCTGGGGGAGTACGATTAACAGGTTCATTGGTTGGTACACCAATGTTAAATACACTCATTATTCTCATTGGTACTGTATTAGCAAGTTGGATCGGAACGACAGGTGCTGCAATGTTGTTAATTCGTCCTTTAATAAGAGCAAATATGTGGAGACAAAAAAAAGTACATATTATCATTTTCTTTATTTTTCTTGTTGCAAATATTGGGGGTTCATTAACCCCTTTGGGTGATCCGCCATTGTTCCTTGGATTCCTCAAAGGAGTAGATTTTTTTTGGACAACTACAGCAATGTTTAAGCCAATGTTGTTCCTAATTTTTTTCTTATTGGCTATATTTTTTGGTTTAGATACATATTATTTTAATCGAGAGATAAAGCCGGCTATTGAAAATAATAATACAGAAAAACTGGGAGTAGAAGGAGCATTTAATCTTTTATTATTTCTTGGAGTGATTAGTTGTGTACTCTTGAGTGGTTTCTGGAAGCCAACAATGGTTATAAATGATAGTATAGTTGCCTATGGATTTAATGTTTTCCATGTTAAAGTAGAAATGCAAAATTTGGTTCGAGATAGTCTATTGTTGGGGCTCACATATGTAAGTTGGGCTATGACATCAAAAACGATACGTGAGGCAAATGAATACACCTGGTTTCCTATTGTTGAGGTGGCTAAACTTTTTGCAGGAATATTTATAACAATTATACCTGCGATTTCCATTTTAAAATCTGGATCGCAAGGTGCTTTAGCATCAGTCGTTTCATCGGTATCAACAGAGAGTGGTGATCCTATTAATTATATGTATTTCTGGGCTACAGGTATCCTTTCAGGTTTTCTTGATAATGCACCCACGTATCTAGTTTTTTTTAATATAGCTGGAGGCAACCCCGTTTCTCTAATGGTGGAACTGCCCAATACGTTATTAGCCATTTCTTCTGGAGCAGTCTTTATGGGGGCGATTACATATATTGGAAATGCACCAAATTTTATGGTGAAATCTATTTCTGAAGAAGCAGGAATTAATATGCCTTCTTTTTTTGGGTATATGACTAAATATTCAATTCCTATTTTGGTTCCACTTTTTATTTTAGTTTCACTTATATTTTTCTAATGAGAATTACAAAGGTAACTACAAAAAAAGGAGATAAAGGGAAAACGAGTTTAGGAACAAATGAATTTGTTTCAAAATCCAGTATTGATATTCAAGTATTGGGAGATTTAGACGAATTGTCTTCTGTATTAGGGTTGGTTATAGTTTTATACAGGGGGAAAGAACTCAAATCAAAAATAAAGGATATTCAAAATGATATTTTCAATTTAGGAGGAGAAATATCAATAGGAACAGAATGTAAAGATCTATTGAAAGTAAATAGAATAAGAAATTTAGAGGAAGAAATTCAACTAATAAATAAAAAATTACCACCGCTAAGAGAATTTATTTTACCAGGAGGAAATGAAATTTCAGCACGAATCCATCATGCAAGAGCAGTATGCAGAAGAGCAGAACGGTCACTAGTGATGATGATGGAAACAAAAAAATATAAGGATATATGGATAAAATATTTAAACAGGTTATCCGATTATCTGTTTGTTTTAGCACGATTGATGGGTATCGATAAGGACTCACCTGAGGATACGTGGAAAAGAACTTAAATTTTTTGTATAATAGTTATTTGGTTTGGCATGGTTTATATTTCAAATAACACTAAATTGATAATCTTGAATTAAAACTGAAACAATGAATTTGAATCAAATCAAACCTATTTTAGAAAGTGTAAACCGGGTGGCATTAACTACCCATGAAAACCCTGATGGGGATGGCTTGGGGTGTGCATCAGCTATGTATCATTATTTTTCTGATATTAATAAGGATTGTAAAATTATTCTTCCCTCTTCTTTTCCATCTGAATATGTTTTTCTTAATAAGGGATCTATGTTTTATGAATACCCAAGTAATGATATTGACTTATGGCTGAAAGGAGTTGATTTAGTTATTGTTTTTGATGTTGGTGACCGCAAAAGGCTCAATAAAATTAATTTTGCGATTGATTCACTTAATTTAAAAACTTTAAATATAGATCATCATTCATTGATCGATGATTCTGCATTTACCTATAATTTTGTTGACACCGGTGCAGCTGCAACCGGTGTAATCATTTATGATATATTGACTGAATGTTTTTCGCATCATCTATCCAAAGATATTTGTGAAGGAATTTTCACAGCTATTATGACTGATACAGGATCATTTAGATATAGTAATACAAATATTCATTGTCATGAGATTGCAATTGAATGTTATAAGGTAGGAGTTAATCCAAGTTATATTTATCAACATGTATATGAAAGAAGTTCTAAAAGTCGTATAAAATTATTAGGAACAATATTAAATAATATACATTTTGATTTAAATGGAGAGTTAGCTTGGTTTGTAGTAGATAATAATAATATGAAGAAGTGCAATGCTGTTTACTCGGATGTTGAAGGTTTTTCAGATTTTGTTCGTACGATTGATGGAGTTGAAATTGCCTTTATGATTTTAGAATCTGGTGATAATAGATGCAGAATAAATTTTAGATCCAAAGGGAAATATACTGTAAATGATATAGCAAAATCGCTAGGTGGTGGTGGACATCCTTTTGCAGCTGGTGCACAAATGGACTCTTCTATAGAACAAGCAATCCCTTTTATATTGGATGTTGTAAAGTCATCAGTTCATACTCAAAATGAAAAATGAAAGTATTTGTTGCTAAAGATGCAGGTTATTGTTTTGGTGTAAGGGATGCAGTGGATCTTGCATACCAAACAGCAAATAAAAAGGGTGGCGTTTTTATGCTGGGGGACATTGTACACAATGAAAATGTAGTAAATAACTTAAACAAAGCAGGTACAAAAGTTGTTCAATCATTAGATCAAATTCCAGAGAGTGAACCTGTTTTGTTTCGTGCTCATGGTACATCAACCCAGGTATGGAAAAAAGCGAAAGATAAAAATATGAATATCATTGATGCTACCTGTCCATTAGTGAGAGAAATTCATGACGAAGTATTAAAATTAGAAAATGAAGGAAGGCGAATTATTATAATTGGTGATCATGGACATGATGAAGTTGTAGGAATTGCAAGCCAAGTAAAAAGACCCATAGTGATTGAATCTCCAGATGAAGCAATTAAATTAAAAAAAATGAAGAAAGCCGGGATTGTTAGTCAATCAACACAAACAATTGAGAATGTGCAAAATATAATCAATATTTTAATGACCAAAGTATTTGATCTTCGGTTTGTAAATACTATTTGTTTTCCCACAAAACGTAATCAAGATCAAATAAAAGAGTTGGCTGATTTTTGTGATACCATGCTTATTATTGGATCTTTTACCAGCGCAAACTCTAAGAGACTTGCCCAGCTGTCTTCAGAAAGAAATTCTAATTCTCATCAAATTACTTGTGCAAAGGATATTAATTTAGAATGGTTTAAAAATACAGAGAAAGTGGGGATTTCTGCTGGGGCATCAACACCGGATAATCTAATCGATGAGGTAGTAAATTATATTAAAGATTTAGGAAATTTAGAAGAAGAGGAAATGATCTATGGATAAAGGAAAATTTGAGTTAAAAGTTGGTCTAGCAGAAATGCTAAAGGGTGGAGTTATTATGGATGTAATGGCTTCAGAACAAGCTGTAATTGCTGAAGATGCAGGAGCGGTTGCTGTAATGGCCCTTGAACGCATTCCTGCACTTATAAGAGAAGATGGTGGAATCGCACGGATGAGTAATCCAAAAATGATTTTTGAAATTCAAAAAAAGGTATCTATTCCAGTTATGGCCAAATGTAGAATCGGACATTTTGCTGAGGCTCAGATGTTGGAGGAAATGGAAGTTGATTTTATTGATGAAAGTGAAGTTTTAACACCGGCAGATGAATCTAATCATATATGGAAACATGACTACAAAGCTCCATTTGTGTGTGGAGCAAGAGATCTAGGTGAAGCTTTAAGAAGAATTGGTGAAGGAGCTGCGCTCATAAGGACAAAAGGAGAAGCCGGAAGCGGAAATATTGTAGAAGCCGTTAGACATATGAGAAAAGTTCAATCACAAATTAAAGTTCTTACTGTGTTGTATAAAGATGTACCTATTGCTATTTCGTAATTGCATGGATCTCCATTTAGCTTAGTCCAACAAATAAAACAATTAAAGAAGCTCCCAGTTCCTAATTTTGCTGCGGGAGGTATCGCAACACCGGCTGATGCTTCACTTATGATGCAATTGGGAGCGGAGTCTGTTTTTGTCGGTTCTGGAATTTTTATGAGCGATGACCCTGCATCGAGAGCAAAAGCAATTGTAGAAGCTGTTACCTATTTTGATGATCCTAAAAAAATAGTTCAAGCATCATCTAATTTGAAAAACGCTATGAAGGGCTTAGATATGTCAGAGATTCCTGAAGAAGAAAAACTTCAGAATCGAGGCTGGTAATCCAACTATTTTAAAAAAATAAAGCAGATTAAAAATGAAGATTGGAATTCTTTCCTTACAGGGCGATTTTTGCCGACACCAAAATATTATAGCAGATTTGGGTTGGGACTCTATGCTTGTACGATATCAGTATGAATTCTCTAAAATTGATGGTCTGATAATCCCTGGAGGAGAATCAACTACATTAACAAAATTACTTCGGATGACTGGATTGTTTAAGACTTTGAAGGATTTTTCTTTAACTCATCCCATATTAGGAACATGTGCGGGATTAATTTTGATGAGCAGAAAATGTGATGATTTAAGAGTAAAACCCCTGAATATATTAAATATAGATGTTCAACGTAATGCATTTGGAAGGCAGGTGGATTCTTTTGAATCAGCAGTTAATTTAACTGATGGAACAATATTAACAGGAACTTTTATCAGAGCTCCCAAAATTATCCGAATTTCAAAAAATGTAGAAATATTAGCGAAATTTAATGGAACCCCAGTTGCAGTTCGTGATGGTAAACATATTGGAATTTCTTTCCATCCTGAATTAAATAATGAATCTATATTTCACAAGTTAGCATTTTGTTCATCTCAAAGTAAAAAAAAATATAGCCAAGTTGGGATTTCGTATGTCAATTGAGTTATTGAAACAAATTTTTTCTCCAAACGATTTAAAATCTTTATCATTAGGTGAATTGCAAAAAGTAAATGACGAACTCCGTGAATATATTATATCAACAATAACCAAAATCGGAGGTCATCTTGCCCCAACTTTGGGAGTTGTTGAATTATCCACTGCTCTTCATTACGTATTTGATACTCCTAGAGATAAAATTATTTGGGATGTTGGACACCAAGCCTATGCTCATAAAATTTTAACCGGTAGATATAAAAAATTTAAATCTATAAGACAACATAAGGGTTTAAGTGGGTTTTTAAAAATTTCTGAAAGTGAATATGATTCTTTTGGTGCGGGCCATGCTTCTACATCAATTTCAGCGGCACTTGGGATTGCCGTTTCACGAGACCAAAATAATAAAAATTTTAAAGTAGTTTCTGTAATTGGGGATGGAGCTTTGACAGGAGGGTTATCTTATGAAGGTCTTATTAACGCTGGGCATAGGAGAAAACAATTTTTAGTTATCTTAAATGATAACGAAATGTCGATATCACCGAATGTTGGAGCCATAAATACTTATTTAAATAAACTTGTTACAAATCCAATTTATAACAGGCTCAGAGATGAAATTTGGAATTTGACGGGCTCCATACCTATAGGGAAAGATAACATAAGAAAATTTATTAAAAAATCTGAAGAAAGTTTAAAAAATATGCTTGTGCCTGGAATATTATTTGAAGAATTAGGATTTCGGTATTTTGGTCCGGTTGATGGCCATAATTTGAAAGAAATGGTACAAACATTAAAAAATATCAGTCATTTGAAAACTCCAGCTTTGCTTCATGTCCTAACTAAGAAAGGCAAGGGTATGGTTTCAATGAATGTAAAAACTGGTGAATATCATGATGATGCTGTAAAATTTCATGCTGTAAAGCCTAACGGGAAAAAAACTATTAAAATAAATTCAAAAGATTCCGTCCTTTCATTTCAGGACGTTTTTGGTTTTTTAGTTTGCGAAATTTCTAGAAATAGGAAGGATACAGTTTGTATTACTGCAGCGATGAAGGAAGGTACAGGATTAGTAAAATACTCTAAAGAATTTCCAGACAGATTTTTTGATGTTGGAATTGCTGAAGCTCATGGTGTTACATTCGCAGCAGGTCTTACTACTCAAAGAATAAGACCAATTGTAGCAATTTATTCTACATTTCTACAAAGGGCATATGATCAAATTGTACATGATGTAGCCATTCAGCATCTGCCTGTAATTTTTTGTATGGATAGAGCAGGTATTGCAGGTGAAGATGGCCCCACCCATCATGGTGCGCTGGATATTGCTTATTTACGCTGCATACAGGACATGATAGTAACTGCTCCAAAAGATGGAGATGAATTTAGGCATTTACTATATACTGCTCTTGAGCAAACGTCTAAACCATTTTCAATACGCTATCCAAAATCATCCTCAATAAATTTTAATAAGAATGGGCAAGCAGAATTATTGCCAATTGGTAGTTGGGAAACTTTAAGGACAGGGACAGACATTGCGATATTATCGGTCGGGTCTATGGTGTACCCAACCCTTAAAGCTGCGGATAAACTAGAGAATGATGGTATTTATTGTGAAGTTGTGAATTGTCGGTTTATAAAACCTATGGATTTAAAATGTATAACAAGTTTATCTAAAAAGTTTCATTCTTTTCTTATAGTTGAAGAGGGAGTTAAATGTGGAGGGTTTGGAGAGGGAGTATCAGCTATATTATTAAAAGAAGATAAGAATTTTAATATTTCTTTTCTTACACTGCCTGATACATTTGTAGAACATGGTCCCAGAGATTTATTGCTTAATGAGTTGGGACTATCAGAAGATGGCATTTATTCAGAGGTAAACAATATAATGGAAAAAATCTCTTTCACTGTCTAAAGAACTCAGGATACAATAACTTAAATCACAAATGTAATAATTTATGAATGAACAATTAAATCTTTTTCAAAATGCAAAGAAAAAATGGGATTCTGAGGTTCAAACATCCAATAATCGTCAGTATAATTTTGAGACTGTAAGCGGTGAGTCAGTTGATTTACTTTATCATCCTGACTCAGATGATAAAAATTATCTTAGCAAATTAGGTTTCCCTGGCCAATTCCCATTTACCCGAGGGATTCATTCAAATCTATATAGGGGTAAGCTCTGGACAATGAGGCAATTTTCCGGATTTGGTACACCTGAAGAAACAAATAAAAGATTTCATTTACTTTTATCCCAAGGTCAAACTGGTTTGTCAGTAGCATATGACATGCCCACTCTAATGGGGTATGACCCCGATGATCCAATGTCAGAAGGTGAAGTTGGGAAATGTGGTGTAAATGTCGCATCTCTTCCTGATATGGAACGATTATTTAAAGGTATCGATTTAGAAAAGATTTCAGTATCGCAGACTATAAATGGTCCGGCAGTAATTTTATTAGCATTCTATATCTCTGCTGCTGAAAACCAGGGAGTAAATATGAAGGCACTAAAAGGAACCCTTCAGAATGATATTTTAAAAGAATTCATTGCACAAAAAGAATGGATATTCCCTCCTGAGCCATCCATGCGTATTATTGCTGATATGATGCAGTATTGCACAAAAAATCTCCCATATTACAATACAATTTCAATTAGCGGTTATCATATTAGAGAGGCAGGCTCTACTGCAGCTCAAGAGTTAGCTTTTACATTAGCAGATGGTTTTACTTATGTCGATTATGCTCTTAAATCAGGATTGAAAATTGATGATTTTGCACCCAGATTATCGTTCTTTTTTAATTCTCATTTAGATTTCTTTGAAGAGATTGCCAAGTACAGAGCTGCAAGGAGAATTTGGGCAAAAAGAATGAAGAATAAATACAATGCGAAAAACAAAAAATCTTTAAAGCTAAGATTTCATACACAAACTGCAGGGTGCACACTAACAGCTCAGCAACCTGAAATAAATATTGCAAGAACAGGATTTCAAGCAATGGCAGCTGTTTTAGGTGGAACCCAATCATTACATACAAATTCTATGGATGAAACATTGGCATTACCTACAGAAAAATCTGCCCAAATAGCTTTAAGGACTCAACAATTAATCGCATTTGAAACGGGCCTTCCAAATGTAATTGATCCTTTAGGTGGCTCTTGGTTTATTGAATCCTTAACTGATAAACTTGAAGAAGAGGCGGAAGAATATTTTCAAAAAATTGATGATTTAGGAGGAGTTATTCCAGCAATAGAAGAAGGATATTTTCAACGTGAAATTTCAAAGGCTGCTTCGGTTTATCAGAAGAAGATTGATTCAAATGAAAGAATAATTGTAGGTGTAAATCAATTTGTTAATGAGAATGAAGAATTGGACATCGGTTTGCTTACTATAAATGATGAAGCTCAGATTCAGCAATCAAATCGTTTGGAAAAGTTAAGAAAAGAACGTGACAATGAAAAATTTAATTCAGCTATTGAAGGGGTCACTGAAGCCTGCAAAAGCGATAATAATCTTATGCCATTTTTAATGGAAGCAGCAAATAGTTATGCAACTTTAGGAGAGATTGTTCAGGCAATGAAACCTGTATTTGGCGAGTGGCAGGAAGGGTCTATTTTTTAGTTCACTAGTATACAATTATGACACCTGGATCAAAAAAATTTAGTACAGTGATTATTGGGATATCTTTAGTCCTCATTTTTTGGATATATTGGGTTTCTACAGGTAAAACAGGTAATCAGTCAGGATTAATTCAATTTCTATCTGTTCAAGAACTAAAAAATCACCCGATAAGTAAAAAAGTAAAATTAGGGGGTTTGGTCAAAGAGGGCTCTATTTTTATACCAGAGGATAATAAGCTAAATGTGGATTTCTTATTAAAAGAAGGTAAAATAGATATTAATGTCAACTTTATAGGAGTAAGGCCTGATCTATTTAAAGATAATGCAGAGGTAATTGTAACAGGGGTTTATAAGGATGGTATTTTTCATGCAGACAATTTACAAACGAAATGTGCTTCAAGATATGAAGGCGATTTAAGAGAAGGAAGCTCATATAATTTGGAAGAAATATGACACCTGTTGTTGGCAGTATAACCCTCACCTTAGCTTTTGGGCTTTGTATCATTTCTACAATCTTAATTATAAGTTATTTAAAAACAAGAGACTATCGTTTATACTCTTCTGGTAGAAATGCGGCAATCCTTGTAAGTTTATTAAGCTTAATTTCAACGCTAATCCTAGTACGATTGTTAATTATCAGCGATTTAAATGTTGATTATGTTGCTCACTATACATCAGTTGAAACACCCTTTTTCTACAAGATTACTGCACTGTGGGCTGGGCAATCTGGGTCACTACTATTTTGGCAGGCAGTATTATCTATATATTGCTTGGTTGTTTTAATTCAAAATATATCGAAACATCATAATTATATGCCTTGGGTTTTGATATCTTAAAATAGTGTTCAGTTTTTCTTTCTGTATCTAACCAATTTTATTACAAATCCATTCAAAGCAACTGAAGCTGATTTTGTCTTAGTAAATGGACTCGGATTAAATCCGCTACTGCAAAACGTTACGATGGCGATCCATCCTCCAACACTTTATTTGGGATATGTTGGGTTCACAGTTCCCTTTTCATTTGTTTTAGCAGGATTATTGCATGGTGGTAGCAGTGCACTGTTGTTAAAAACAATCCGCCGCTGGACTCACGTCGCATGGTTTTTCTTAAGTTGTGGTATTATTTTAGGAGGTTGGTGGGCTTATCAGGAATTGGGATGGGGAGGTTATTGGGCTTGGGATCCTGTTGAAAATGCATCATTTATGCCATGGTTGACGGGGACAGCTTTTATACATTCCATTATGATTCAAGAGAAGAAAAATATGTTACAACTATGGAATGTTTCGCTCATTACTCTAACATTCTCTTTAACAATTTTCGGAACATTTTTGACACGAAGTGGTGTTATGTCATCTGTTCATTCGTTTACCGAATCATCATTAGGACCATTATTTTTAGGATATGTCATTTTTATACTAATTACATCGTTTGGATTAATTTTTTATAGATATCCATCGCTCAAATCTCAAAAGAAATTGGAATCATTTTCATCAAGAGAGAGTGGGTTTTTATTTAATAATGTTATATTTATCATTTTATGCTTCACTGTTTTTTGGGGCACTATTTTTCCTGTGATCTCAGAGGCTATAAATGGTATAAAAATTACGTTTGGACCACCATTTTTTAATCAGGTTAATACTCCAATAGGACTAGTGTTACTGAGTTTAACGGGTATAGGTCCACTTCTTGCTTGGAGGAAAACATCATTTTCTAATTTGAAAAGAAATTTCATGATACCAATCTCATCTATGATATTAATTTTTCTTTTATGCTGGTATATTGGTTACCGTGATTATGTGTTGATAACATTGAGCCTAAGTTCATTTGTTACAGTCTCAATAATCAGTGAATTTTCTAGGGGAATCATCGTTAGACGGAAAAAAAATAATGAGACAATAATTAGAGCGATGGGAAAAATGATTTCTCAAAATCGTAGTCGATATGGAGGATATGTAGTTCATATGGGGATTGTATTTATGTTTATAGGATTTACAGGGCAAGCGTTTAATCAAGAAAAAGAATTTGGTATTACTATTGGAGAAAAGGAACGATTAGCAGGACTAAATTTTGAATTAAAAAAGGTAAAGAAAAAAGAAAGGCCTAATCATTTAGCTTGGATTGCAGATTTAGTGGTAACAGATGAACATGGAAAATTTGTGACAGATCTACATCCTGAGAAGAGGATATATTTTCATAAGTCCCCAGATGAGAAAAGACATCAACCCCATAGTGAATTGGATATTCACAGCCAATTTAATAAAGATATATATTCAATATTCAATTCAATAGATGAAAGTTCCAACACGGTTTTTTTAAAAATAATGATAAACCCTTTAGTTCGTTGGGTGTGGATAGGCGGATTTGTTTTAGCCTTTGGTTGTCTTATTGCTTTTAATCCTAAGTCAAAAAAATAATTATGGAAGAGATAACGGTTTTTATTATATTTGTATTTTCCATTGTTTTTGTCATTTATCCACTTTTTTTAGAAAATTCAAAAACAATTGTAAGTTCAGATAAAATAAAATCTCTCTTAACTGAAAAGGAATTATTATATAAACAAATTAAGGAATTGGAAATGGATTATGACCTAGGTAATATATCAAAAATTGATTTTAAAAATACTAGGATCCAAATTAAAAAAGAAATTTCCACAATTTTTGAGAAAATTAATTCAAATTAAAAATAAATAATTTTCTATATGCTAAAAGTTCAAAATATCTCGAAATCTTATTATCATAAGCCTATTTTGAAAAATATTTCATTCGAAGTTGAAAAAGGAGAGGTAATAGCAGTCCTGGGTAAAAATGGAGTAGGTAAAACAACACTATTAAAAATTTTATCCGGATTAACAACTCCCGATTGTGGAAAGATAATAATTAATTCAATTGAGCTAAATAAATTTGATCCTAATTCAAGAAAAGATTTTTTTTATATGGGTCACGAACCTGGTTTTTATTCGGTTTATACCTGCAAAGAAAATCTGACTTTATGTGCATCATTGTATGGTTTGACAAAAATGGAATCAGAAATTGATGATGCTATAGAGAAAGTCGGCTTGAGAAATAATATAAAAACTCCTATTCAGTTTTTTTCGCAAGGGATGTTGCAACGATTAAAAGTTGCTGCTGCTTCAATAGTTCCATGGAAACTTCTTTTTTTTGATGAGCCATTTAATGGATTGGATGAGAAAGGAATAAGTATGTTGGAATCATTTATAAAACACTGGATAAAACAACAAAGGACGATGATATTTGTTTGCCATAATTTTGATTGGGTGAAAGAAAAATGTAACCGTTCAATTGTTTTGGATAATGCAAAAATTTCGAATGAAAATTCATTTATGAATGAGAACAATTTCTTAACATCATAATTTTCTGAATTGAAAATTATATGAAAGATTTTAATATGATACTAAAACATGAATTGAAAATTAATTTCAGGACAAAAGAATCCTTTTATTCGATGCTTTCGTTCGGAATGGTTTTAATTGTTGCATTAGGGTTTACATTAAATACTTCACCAGAGCAATTAATAAAAATTTTACCTGGCATGTTTTGGATCACCGTATTATTTATATCTGTTATAGGTATATATAGAATGTTTGCTCACGAAATGACATTTAACGCAATTTCTCTTTTTGCATCGTCTCCGATAAACAGATCATTAATTTTATTTACAAAAGTAATTTCAGGGTTAGTTTATCTTTTTATTGTAGAACTGGTTTTGTTGGGTTTAATTAAATTATTTTTTGATGTATTTTTTTTAGACCAATTATTTCTCGCTCTTGGTTTAATCTTTATTGGAAATTTTAGTATATTAATTACAGGAGTGTTATTGTCAGGGTTAACACTCAATTCTCAGATGAAAGATGTATTAATCCCAATTTTAATGTTTCCTTTATTATCTCCTGTAATAATTGCTTTAACTAAATCGACCCAAAGTCTACTTGAAGGTATTCCAATTAATCAATGGCAGATTTGGATATTTGTAATTATAACTTACAGTATTGTTTTTTCTATATTGGGATACGGATTTTTTGATTACCTTATGGAAGAATAATGTTATTTTTTTCTAAACGTATTAATCAGTTTTGGCTAGTATCTGTTATCTTTTTATTTTTATTAGATTGTTTTCTAATTTGTTTTTATTCTCCAATGGTTCCAGATCAGCATTGGGCACAAAAAATTTTTTATTTTCATGTCCCTTCAGCCTGGATTGCATTCTTATCTTACTTCATTGTTATGATTTCGGGGATTTTATATTTAGTTAAAAATGATAGATATTGGGATAATGTGAGCTTAGCTGCGGCTGGGATTGGAACATTATTTACCGCAATCGTCTTAACTACGGGACCAATCTGGGCATACCCTATATGGGGAAAAGCATGGAGTTGGGAACCACGTCTTACTACAACTCTAATTTTATTTTTAATATACATCGGATATTTTATGATTAGAAAATTTGGAGGTCCTCCCGAAAAAGTTGGTAAAATTGCAGCTGTTTTGGGAATTCTTGCATTTGCTGATGTTCCAATAATATATTTTGCTGTTGACATGTGGGCCCCTGAATTTCAATCTCATCCCCCTCGAACCGTTATTGCTGAATCTGATTCATTAATTCAATCATTATTTTATTTTTCACTTTTTACATTTATAATTTTGTACAGTTTAATGTTAGTTTTTAGAACTCATGTTTTAACATTAAAAGGAATATTTCAGAATAATGATATATAATTTCATGATTAATTTTGCGGTTTCGTTGGGTACTATTATTATATGTATAATCCTTTGGTTTAGTTTACAAATAAAAAAAGAAAAATATTATATTGCAAAATCTTCTACAGAAAGAAGGAAATTATAAAATGACACGAAAAAATGTTCACATTGTTGGAACAGGTACAATCGGTGAACCGTTAATAGGTCTTTTATGTGACCAGCTTGGGATTAATGATATAACTTTTCATAAAAATACACCTTTATTATCTGATAAATCAAAAGTAATCGATCTTATAAGTAGAGGAGCAAGATTAGCTGTAGATGATATGAAAAAGGATTCCTTTAAAGAAATGGGAATGGAAGCAGAATTTGAGACAGAAGAAGCCATAAAGCGTTCAGCAGTCGTTATAGATTGTACTCCTAAGGGTATCGGACATCAGAATAAGGAAAAATATTATTCAAAATTCAAGGAGTCAGTATCTGGGTTTTTAGCACAGGGCAGTGAAAATGGTTTTGGGAAAAAATATGCCTACGGAATAAATGATCAAGCGTTACAAGAAGAAGATCAATTTATACAAATTGTTTCATGTAATACGCACAATTTGTCGTGTATCACAAATACGTTGGCACTTGACCCTGACCCTGATAACTTAATTGAAGGGTCTTTCGTTTGTATTCGGAGAGCTACCGATATCAGTCAGTCGGGCGGTTTCATCCCCTCGCCTCAAGTTGGAAAACATAGTTCAAATATTTTCGGATCTCATCACGCTGAGGATGCTGCGAGCCTATTTAATACATTACAAATAGATTTAAATTTGTTTTCATCAGCTATGAAAGTTCCAAGTCAAAATATGCATGTTGTATGGTTTCAATTACGAGTAAAAACCCCCACAACTTTTGATAAATTTATAGAAAAACTTGAAAAAAATCCATTAGTTGCCTTAACTGAAAAAGACATGACTAGCACTGTATTTTCATTTGGTAGGGACCATGGTCATTTTGGAAGAATTTTAAATCAAACTGTAGTGGCTGTCCAAACCTTAAACGTGAGAAAGAATTCTGAGATTACCGGTTTCTGTTTTACCCCCCAGGATGGGAATTCTTTATTAAGTAGTATTGCAGCGACAGAATGGTTTATGTATCCCCGGTCATATAAAGATAAAATTGAATGTTTGTCTAAATTTTATTACGATTGGATTTAATTTAATTCAATTGGGTTTAATTTCTTGAGTATTATTGTTGATTTTGTTACGGTTGGTCCATTTAAAGAAAATTCATTTATTCTTTGGGAAGAGGAAACCTCTGTAGCTATTCTAATTGATCCTGGAGATGAACCAGAAGTTATTATATCAAAAATTGAGTTTCTGAAGGTTACTCCCCTTGCAATTTTAAACTCCCATGCGCATTTGGATCATATTGGAGCGGTTTCAAAAATTAAAAATGAATATTCAATTCCATTTTATCTTCATAAAAAAGAAAATAAAATTTTGGAACATTATCCAGAGATGTGCAGTATGTTTGGTATAACATCCTATGATACACCTATTGTAGACCATTGGATTACAGGAGATGGAGAAATAAAATTTAATAGTTTTAATATACAGTATTTTGAAACACCAGGTCATACCCCTGGTGGAACATCATATATAATAAATGATATGTGTTTTTGTGGAGATACATTATTTTCTGGTTCAATCGGTAGGACCGATCTTCCGGGAGGAGACTATTCGACTCTAATCAGATCAATTAAAAAAATGAAATTAAAATTGAGCCCAAACTGGCCAATTTTTCCTGGTCATGGTCCATCTACCACGATGGGAGAGGAATTAATTCATAACCCATTTTTGACCTCATTAAAAGATTAGTTATACTGACCAGCTAAAATTTTATGCAAAAACTTGATAACTATTTTTTAAAATTTACCAAGATTCAAAATTTAATCCCTGTTAATTCACACGTATTAATTGGTATTTCAGGTGGTGAGGATTCCGTAGTATTGACACATTTATTTAAACGCATATCACATCAATTTAACTATCAAATAACTCTCGCTCACATCAACCATTGTTTAAGAAAGAATGCAAAAAATGATGAGACTTTTGTTAGAGGACTTGCTGATGAATGGGGATTAGATGTAAAAGTAATTGACTTGAAGCCGAGGTTAAGAAAATCAAATAAAAGTCCTGAAGCTTGGGCAAGGTTTTATAGATATGAAGCCTTAGAAAGGATAAGGGCTAAAACAAAAGCAGATTATGTGTTAACTGGTCACCATAGATCAGATCAAGCCGAAACCATCTTAATGCGATTGGTACAAGGAACGGGTGGAAAAGGATTTAAGGGTATCCATAAAAAAATCAATAAAATTATTAGACCCTTACTCTCTTTCTCAAAAAAAGAAATTAAGGAATATTCTGAATTTCATGATTTAAAATATATAGATGATGAAACAAACTCAGACATATCGATTCCTAGAAATTTTATTAGAAAAAACATTTTAACTCCTTGGCTTAATAATTCAGATAGTGTTGAATGTGGTATAATTAAAACAAAAAACAATATTTCAGAACTTTTTGATGTTTCAGAATTTTCGGTTGAATATTTTTTTAAAAAGTATATTCATAAATGTGAAGAAAAAAATCAATTTCTTTTTTTAAAATTTGAGTTGGCAACGTTACCTATTTTTGTACAAATTGGAATAATTAGAAAATGTTTGGGATTAACTAATCCTCAATGGCGGGAATATGAGTGGGATACTATGAGGGAATTTTTAATTAATTCAAAAACTGGTGATATTTATTCAATTGGTCCTGAATATTTATTATTAAATAATAGGAATGAATGGATTATTAAAAAGAAAAAAACTACTAATACTCAGCTTTATAAGGTTGTTCCAGGGAGAGAAACAAATTGTGGAAACTATTTATTTAAATGGGAGTGGTTATCAACGTCTTCAGATTATATTAATAATAATCATGATTCTGAAGTTATAGATGGGGGAAAAATTCAAAATAAAAAGTTAGAATTAAGGCATTGGAAAAAGGGAGATCGTTTTCAGCCTATTGGTATGTCAGGACAAAAAAAAATGAGTGATTTTCTTATTGATGAAAAAGTAAATTTATTTAATAAGCAGGAACAAATGGTATTAACTGCAGATAGTGAGATAATTTGGGTTTGCGGACATAGAATCAGCAATCCAGTGAGAGTGTGTGAAGATACAGTCAAGCCTGCAATAATTTCTCTAATAAAGCAGTGAAAAATTCTATAAATTTTCATGGATATACTCTGGTCCCATTATTTTCAAATAAAAAAATTGAAAAAAGAGTAACAGAATTAGGTAAAGAATTATCAAATCAATTTAAAAATGAAATCCCAATTTTTATTGGTGTTTTAAATGGTAGTTTTATATTTATTTCAGATTTATTAAGAAGATTATCTATTGATTGTGAAATGGACTTTATTAAAGTATCCAGCTATGAAAAAACTAATTCTACAGGTACTGTACACTTATTAAAAGATATTTCTGCGGATATTACAGGAAGACATGTAATTATAGTGGAGGATATTATAGACTCTGGATTAACAATTCGTTTTTTAAAAAGCAGGCTAGAAGAAGCAGAACCTAAATCTATAACAACAGTCTCTTTACTATATAAACCTTTAGTAGCAAATTTGGATTTCTCAATTGATTATATTGGATTTGAAATTCCAAATGATTATGTTGTAGGTTACGGCCTAGATATGAACCAAAAACTTCGTCATCTTCCGGGGATTTATAAATTTATAAACAAAGAATAAGAATGAAAGAAAATCAGAAAAAAAGAAAAAATATATTACAAAAAAAGAATTATTCAACCAATGGTTCTAATAAAAATTCTGATAATAAAGATTTTCAGAAATTTCATTGGAAAAGAGCGGGTAAAACATCATTAATTTGGGTCATGATTATATCAGTAGCAATATTTTTATCAGGAATGTTTACTGAAGGGACAAAAAAAGAAACTATGATAAATTATTCTCAATATCAAAGTTTCTTACAAAATAGTGATATTTCTAAAGGTTCATTTGTGGGATCCACCTTTCATGGAGAATTTAAAAGTGCTCAATCTATAGTAACCGAAGTCGGGATAAATGAGAATGTGTTTTATTTCAAAGTAATACTTCCGTTTATTGATCAAAATGTCATGGATGAATGGGAGGAATTTGGAGTTGAATATAGTTTTAAGGAAGAAACTATAGATTGGACCGGGTATCTGTTAAATATGCTTCCCTGGCTATTATTAATTGGATTCTGGATCTTTATTATGAGATGGATGCTGAGTGGGGGTGGTGGTATGAATAATGTATTTAACTTTGGTAAAAGCAAAGCCAAGATCTGGAATAACAATTCAGAGAAGGTAACCTTTGATGATGTAGCAGGATGTGTTGAAGCAAAGGAAGAATTAAGGGAAGTGATTGATTTTTTAAAATATCCAAAACGGTTTAGAAAACTTGGAGCAAAAATCCCTAAAGGTGTTTTACTTGTAGGGCCTCCTGGAACTGGTAAAACTTTATTGGCACGTGCTGTAGCAGGTCAAGCAAACGTTCCCTTTTTCTCGTTAAGTGGAGCAGATTTTGTTAAAGTGGGTGTTGGTAGCGGGAGTGTTTGTACTACTCGCGTGCAGACT
>CAZNQF010000003.1:0-470 GCA_964575125.1 uncultured bacterium | reverse complement strand
GATTTTGTTGAAATGTTTGTGGGTGTTGGAGCCTCAATAGTAAGAGATTTGTTTGAACAGGGAAAAAAAGAAGCTCCATGCATAATTTTTATTGATGAATTGGATGCAGTAGGCAGACAAAGAGGAGCAGGCCTTGGGGGTGGTCATGATGAAAGAGAACAAACCTTAAATCAATTATTGGTAGAATTAGATGGTTTTGAAAGTAATCACAATATAATTGTAATGTCCGCAACAAATCGCCCTGATGTATTAGATTCAGCTTTGTTAAGGCCTGGTAGATTTGATCGCCAAATAGTTGTTGATGTTCCTGATGTAAGAGGTCGAATTGGAATATTAAAAGTTCATGCAAAAAATATTTTATTGAATAAAAGAAAAGTAAATTTAGAAACTATTGCCAAGGGCACACCTGGGATGGTAGGTGCAGATTTAGCAAACCTAGTCAATGAAGCAGCTTTGTTAGCTGCAAGAAA
>CAZNQF010000002.1:16476-29772 GCA_964575125.1 uncultured bacterium | reverse complement strand
ACTGACTGCCTAAATTAATAGATTCACTATTATTATTTGGATGTAGTTCGGCAACAGACAATGTAAGAATCTGATTTGATGAATAAATGGGTTGTGCTGACATACCTATTCTAAATAGTAACGGAAGCTCCCAGCCGTCAGTTTTAAATTGACCAGGTACATTTTCAAAATTTCCATAATCATCTGTGATATCAATAGGATTCAAAAGATCCATACCATCATATTTTATCTGTGTACCATAGTTTGAGATACTCATTCCGATTTTGAGCCCATTGTGACGATTACCAGTGACAGATAAAAATTCTGTATCCACTATTACACCTAGATCTAATGCAAAAGCACTCGCACTATTGTGCCATATGTTTGATGAAATATATTTTGCTGATGCGCCGAATGAAAACCAGTTTACTATTCTTCTTCCGTATGAAATACTTAAAGCATACTCATTTGCGGTATATAATTCACCGGTACCATCGGGATATTCTACTGTGGTTACTTCTTCATCACCATAATCAAGATAATTGATGCTAAATGCTAATGTTCCGATCATCGGAAGCTCAAATCCTACACCTGCGAAAATGTTATCAATTCCTATAATCCATGGTTGATACAGGAACAATGCTTCTGTATTTTTTATTGCAGATAGACCAGCAGGGTTCCAGTATACAGAACTAATATCATTTGCAACACTTACATAAGCACCACCCATAGATGATCCAGCACCACCTAAATCTATTTCAAGAAAATTAGCAGCTGTTGTACCATTTCTGTTTACTGGGAATATGGTGTTTATATTAAACAGTAGAACAAAACACATATATGATATGATTCTTTTCATAGTGAGTGATTATTTAATAACACCAAATTTCCCCATTTTTTCCTGTCCTTCGAGTCCTGGCATATCTGATTTAACGTGATAAATATACATTCCTGCGGCAATTTCAAGTCCTTCATTTGTTAAAAGATTCCACTCTACTTGACCGTTATCAATAGAATTATTCACATGTATTCGATCAACCAATACTCCACTAACAGTAAAAATATGAATGGTGCATCGCATGGGTAAATGTGTAAATACTAGTTTTCTTCTTTGGTTAAATTTTGTATTAAAAATAGCCTCTTCCATTATATTTGTTCCCACATAAGGGTTAGGGACAACCTTTATATTTTCCATAACACTATTGTGAGAAGATTGATTTATAGTATCGGGAGCATGCGTTGTAAAATGAACTGTATCTGTGCTCCAGAAAGGCCTTTCAAATGAAATAAGCAGTTCATCTCCTATCAAGGGATAATTTTCAACATCGTCTGATGGATCTTCTGTAAAAATGATAGAAAAATTAGTATGTACCCATTCGAGAGTATCTTGACCATTTTCTGTTGTGCCAATTTTTGTCTTGCCCACAAGTATTTTGTCTCCCACACTATCATAAAGGCTATTTCCATTCATATCCCTTACCGCCATATCAAGAGTGTCTCCAGAGAATATATTCAAAACGAAAAAATCAAAATTTCCGCTGATTACTTCTGTTGGATTCATTTGTTCATCAAAAATTATAACGGAAGTATCGATTGCAAGGTTTGTTACAGTAGTAGTTGTATCTCCAGTCCAGACAATTGAATAATCCCAGGGCTCAATCTTAGATAATTTCTGATTAAAAAATAGTTCAATATTTGTACGATCTGACTCCCCCTCATTGATCCAAATCCCCTCTTTATCCACGACTCGTGCAGTGTCAACATTCCCATTGATTCTGATACTTACGCCTTCAAAAACATCTGTTATAATCTCCTGGTTAGGATTTAGAGTCCAGTATTCATAAGATAATCCATTCGATTGATTTATAGTTTTTTGAATTAAATTTTCTCCGGGAAAATCATTTACAAATCCCTCCAATGGTTTTTCATCATATATAATGCTGGTGTATTGCTTTTCCCATAAACACATAGGTGTAGAATTACAAAGCTGTTCATTATCTAGTTCTTCACAGCCACTATTATTTTTACAGCTGGACTGTACTAAATAGTCATCAAATAATATTAGATCTGAAGAGAGATGATCTCCATCAAATATAAATGTACTGTCTTCAATTACAGTTAAAACAAATTGAACTTCACTTAATATATTTGCTGTGCCACTGCAATCTCCATTATCTCTATATTCTATATGGGAAGAGTTCCATGTGCCCACTTCAACTAGCCCACCACCACCATAAAGAAAAAACGCTTTAGAACAAGAATTGTCATTTAGAAATGTAAGATTTACAAGTCCAGGGAAATTCCACTCCCCATAAATTGTTAAACTATCAGAGATTCCGCTAAGAAAATGAAACAAAATTCCGCTGCCAGATATATCTTCAAACACACCCTCTGAAAATTGAGTTTCTGACCAACCACATCCTGAATCGATACACTCATTTTCACCAGAATAATCAGAACAGTTTTCAGATACACAACCTAGATCTGTGGGAGGGTCTAATACTTTATGTACAGTTAATCCATTTGCAGTTATATAGTTTTCTCCATCTGTTTCATTAGTGAACGTAATAAAGTACTCCTGGTCATCAGCTACAGCATTTGGAGCTGTTATATCAACAAATATGTTTCCTGCACCTATTATATTTTCTTCTATGTCAACGCTACGATTAATATAGCCCGCGGAGGGGGCAGCTGGCGTAACTACAGCTACATTCTGTCCAAGACCTATCACATATTCATTTTCATCTAGTTCAATGATAGCATTATTTTCCGATGGCGGAATTCCAGATTCAATCTGAGAGTTTGGGGCTAAACCGTAGTCGTAAGCAACAATGGCATAGTAGTAGGTTACTCCGTTTTGCACATCTGTATCAATGTACTTATGTCTTATTCCTGTATCATCCCCTAAATAATAAGATGTACCAAAAACAGGGGCCCAATCTGAGAATCCGGTAATTCCGTCAATCTTATCACACTGAAACAGAGGCTCATAAAACATTGGATTGCCAAAACCGTCGGTGATGACCTGAGCATCCTTCAGATATTTATCTGTTGACCTATAAATTTTGTATCCCTCAAAGTCATATTGAATTGAATCAGGGAGAAAAGGATCTCGGCTGAATTCAGAAATATTATCCCATGTAAGAATCACTTTTTCATTTCCTGGTTCTGCAGTAAGAGTTGGCGCAAGTGGAGGTTGAGCAAATCGGTAATCGCTTTCATATATTAATTGAACTGTTTTTTTCAATTCAAATAGGGCAGTTGCCTCTTGGGACTGTCCTCCAGGTTGACCTGTGAGATTATCAAAAGAATGAAGCTCTGCCATGGAGATATGTTCAAACTGATCTTTAGATAATTGAAACTTTCCAGATGCAAATAGTTCTACTAGATTGGATGCTAGGGAATTATACTGCATCAAAAGAGTATCCTGCATCATGTTCCACATAACATCATCATTTTTAAACCACTTGGTTGTATTGCTTGGAGTATGAGAGTCAATTCGAAATAGTTGAAAAGTTGTTAGTCCAAGCATATCAGATTCAGATACATCTGTGGTAGCAAAATTTGGTTCACTATTTTTCAATCCATCAGTGCTCGGGATTCCATCGCACTCCGTACCATCTACATCAGGACCATAATAATTAATATCGTTTGGACCAACACCATCTAAACCGACATCATCATTCACCTGAATACAGTTCCCCTGTTCATCAAAAACAGGAAATTTCCAATCCTGATCTTCATCACCCTCATAATGGATCTTTAATTCATTATCTTCTACTCCATAGAAATCAAGAAACTGTTGGAGATCGTAAATACCATCAGTGGGACCTATGAGTTCCCCAGCCTCATTTATTCTTGATTCATCTAATAGACCATCGTTATCATTATCTAATCCATCTGTACTGATACCAGGACTTTCCAAAAATGCAAAACCCATGATTCCTGGTGTGCTACCAGCAAAACCTACTCCGTCCTCATCCCATGAATAGGATAGGTCAAGATCTGTCTCAAAGTATCCATATTCATCATCATCAGTATCTCCACCAATAGCATTGTCTACCCAGTATCCAAAGGCAACCTCAGTGATATTGTGATCAGATACATTAAAAATATTGTACTCCCAAAACAATGCATCCCTTACCAATGGATTGTTCCACTGGAACCCTCTCGTAGCCACTCTTATTCCTAGACCGCCCCAGGGCAGTCCTGGCTGTACCGATGCTGATTCCTGAATGAACTTATTTCGTCGAGGATAATACTCAAAGGCTGCAGTTGGGATACAGGATGAGTCGCAATATATATTACAGCTATCAATATTTGTATAAAAGCCTAAACATAATTCTGGGATATCATCGCCGGAGTAAGTCCATTTGTTTTGTAAATACTCCTGATCCTGAGCATCATTAGCAACAAAATATGTTTCAAGGTCGGCATATTTTACTCCTCGGCCAAAGCGTCCATCCCACTCCCCTTGCCACTGTTTTTCTGAACCTGTATAGGGCCATCCTTCCAGTGGCCAGCTATCAGGGTCATCACTCATAGCAGGATAATTTTGTGATGGATTAAAATAACCTTCAACAGGTTGCAAGGTCCAATTAACTGTTCCTGCATCATTTTTATCAACCTCTTCCCGATATTCAGTTTGTAGAAAATATCCTTCATGCAGAGATTCTGGATTGGAAAGTAAAGCATTTTCAATCTCTAATGGATCATCTATAACAATGGTATCCAAAGTGGTGGAGTCCTGATCATTATAAATATATACTTTAGCTCCTATCAATAACCCTATTCCATCAACCATCCTAGTACCAGTTGGATCATTGGGCCAGATTGATACATCGCTTAAACCACCGGGCTCCCAGTTGGATAATTGAGTTGTATTTTTAAAATATAATAATATACGATTACCATCCATTCGGGCATCACGTATATTAGAGGGGTCGGATGCAGGGTCATCAGGGCCTTCATAAATTATTTGAGCCGTTGAGATACTAAAAACAGACAACATAAAGAGCGGTAATATGTATTTAATCATTTTATAGCTATAAATTTAATTCTAATCCAATTTTAATGGTCCTCGGAGCTGAAAATACACTTGGGTCCTGGTAGGAATCTTCAATGGTTGTGAAGTTACTTCTAAAGTTTCGTCTTTGAGCATCTGTAATAAGTGTAGTATATGCTCTTCCAGTCTGAGGGTTGACACCATATTCATTAAGACGGTCAAATAAGTTATAGATAAGAAAGGTAAGTTTACCGGAGAATTGGTTAAAAATCTTTATGCTGTAATATCCACTCATGTCAACAGTAAATGTTGCAGGTTTATATGAATTATTAGGGAGAAGATTGATTGCAGCTAGAGGATTGATGGAAGAAGGAGAAAAAGTGTAGGGGGTCCCTGAGTTATAATATCCAGTGATAGATACACCATAAGAACTTGTATTAAATCCAAATGTTGTATTAAACGTGTGTCGCTGATCCCAGCTCATAGGAATCAATTTATTTACTGGGTCGTTATTACTTCCTTCTCTATTGTAGGATTGAGTAGGATTATCAGCGTTCCCACGCGTATACTGTAGTGTGTAGTTCGTGAAGACGGATATGGGTCCGCTCCTGAACTCATATTTTAGTTCCATTCCTCTTACATTTCCATAATCCTTATTGGTATACATACCATACTTAATTGTGTTGTATGTGGTGATAACTTTTGTGCTTAAAAGTTCATAAATATCTCTATAGTATACGTTTACTTCAAGGCTCATCAGTCTATTTAACTTTTGCCAAAGGCCTACTTCATAGGTGATAGTTTTTTCCGCATTTAACTGTGGATTACCCATTATGCCAGACTGGTAGTTTTGTGTTCCAATTAAACGGTCATAGTTACTGAGCATAGCATAAAGAGGGGGCATTTGAAAAAAATGACCATAGCTAAAATGCAGGATGGCTTCATTGCCAACTTGGTATGCCATTCCAAATCGTGGGCTCCACTGGTACTGTGGTTTAGCCATTTTATAGATGACCGTATCTGGATGATTAATATCGTCAGAAGGATTTCGATAGTCTGAAGGATAATCTCTTTTTGGGTCAAAATAATCATATCGTAATCCAAGGTTGATGACCATGTCCTCAAATTCCATTTTGTCCTGAAAATATCCTGAAAATTCTAGTGGCTTGACTATATATTCTTCTGCATAAGGGCTTCTACAGTCCATATCTTCATTCTCACAGTCATCTCTATATTTTGAGAAGATGTAAGGTGTATATACATTATCTGATTCAGTACTGTCACGTATGTTATAGTCCATAGTTTTGATCTCGTGATTAAGAAAATCAATTCCCGCCTTAATGCTGTGTCTTTGATTTATCTGCCAGTTATAATCAAATTTAAAATTATTATCTGTGGTTGTTCTTGTGAGATGTTCCTTATCTTGACCCCCTAGAGAAAATCCTGATTCTGAGCCAGAGTATGAATCACTTATATATCGATGGTCGGTTGGATTTTCAAAAAGGTAGGTTCTATAGACTTTTTTTATTTTCGACAATTTTATATCATAAAACATTGAATTGTTTATCATATAGTTTAATTGAAAAGAATAAAAATCTGAATCTGTATGGCCAGTTGCCCTGCCAAATGGATTATATTTTCGAAAATGGCTGTAACCTTGCCATTCATTATTATTTTGTGTGTACATTAAGTTCATTCTGAGTTTACTGAAAGGCTGAAAGCTCAATTTTCCCATGAATGAATAGCTTGTGCTAGTGTTCATAGGTACAAAACTCTCATTTGAAGTCCTGAGGCTATATTTTTCCGAACTTTCAAAGCTGACCTGGAGGAATCCAGGTAGTGGCTCTACTTCTGTAAAATAATATGGCAAATATTCTTCACATGTATTTTTTTGAATGTTATTTATTTCAATAGAGTCATATCCAGGATTACCGTCACACTGTGATACGTCATCTAAGGGAAATGTATTACCAAGGCTATCAGTACAAGCTCGATATACAATTATACATGTCCCCATTTGGTATGGGAATTCAGATCCCCATTCCTCACACACTGTTTGGTCTTGGATTGCGATGAGAGAATTAGGTAGAGAGTCTGGATTCCACAGAGCGACACCGTTCTGATTTGAACAATATGTTTCTGGCACATGTGAACCTGTATGCTCTAGAATCCACTGGTGGGAGCTATCCATAGAAAAATCGCTTGAGTCTGAGGGATTAAATAAGTGATAACCATTTAAATGATTGTTATTATCTTTCTGTCTATAATTAATAAAAAAAGATAATTTGTCTTTTATTATGGGTCCACTTAATTGGACCTTATAATCAAAGTTCTGGTTTAGTGATGGTACATTTATACCAGGAAATATATCTGAATTAGGTGTTAGATAATTACCATAGTTTGATGATATAGATGCCTGAAATTCATTGGTACCATCTTTGGTAATCTGGTTGACCACACCACTCATAGCCTTACCATACTCTGCGTTAAATGTGCCTGTAATTACTTCAAGATCTGAAACACTACTTGGCTCAATATCAATCAGTGTTGAATTCCGGCTAAATGTTTCATCCACACTTATGCCATCAATCAAATAGGTTACCTCTGTATCCCTTCCGCCCCTGAATCTTCCTGCAACGATTCCAGCTTGCATATTAATGATCTGTCCGATACTTTCAACTGGTAATATATCGATATCTTCTGAAGATATATTCTTAACAGTGGAGGTTTGGTCTTTTTTCACATCTACCTGATCTGCAACAACCGTAACTGTTTCTCCTTCCAAAACTCCTTGAGTCATTTTAATATCTATGAGGGATGTCCTGTTTACAGATACTTTTACATTTTTAACGGTGATATTATTGTACCCTATCATGGTTACTTTTAGATCATATACTCCTGGCGGTAGGTTGATAATAAAATAGTGTCCATCGGCATCTGCGGCTGTGCCCGAGCGAGTTCCTGAAACAATGATATTTGCACCGGGGAGTACATTGCCGTTCTCTGCATCTACTATAGAACCGGATACTTTTCCAGTAGTTTGGGGAAATATGATCCCACTTAAAAAAAGAAATAATATGAATATTTTAAATTTCAATTATAATAAAAAGATCACTTATTAAATCTATAATTAGGATTTTGTTTAAAATAATAATAATAGTACTCTTGGAAAATAATGTAAAATAATTACATATAATTAAAATGTTTTTAATATATTTAGCGCAAAGATTCTACATACTATTAAGATATTTAATGCAAAGATTTTACTACCTCTAAATTGAAAATTACTTTAAAAGATATTGCGGATGACGTTGGTTTCTCTCTTGCAACAGTTTCAAGGGTATTAACTAATAAGGGTCCATTTAATCCTAAAACAGAAAGAAAAATAATTGATAGCGCTTACAGATTAGGTTATCCCGGTGTAAAATTTCTTCGACATAAGGTCAAACATCATTTAAATATTGTAGTTATTACACCCATGTATGTAGGAGAATTTGATGCATCTCTATTTTTAGGATTTATCGAAGCTAGTAAGGAGTCTATGGTAAATGTGAGATTTGTTAATATAGATGAAACACTGAAAGATCCGATAAAATATCTGAGTATGACCTGTGAGGAATTTGATGCCGCATGTATTTTTGTTCCCTATCTTAATTCAGATGATTATACTAAATTAAAATTGATTTTAAATTCTTTTCCTATAATATCTCTTGCACCTATCACCAATTCGATATTAGAAACAGTGACCTTTGATTCTTATAGAGGAGGATATCTAGTAGCAAGCCATTTTCATAAATTGGGTTTTAATAAAACAGGTATTATAATTGGAGAAAGTGTAAGATTAGAATCAAAGTTGAGAAAAAATGGGTTCTTGGACTATATTAATGATACAGGTTCTATGGAATGTATTTGGAAATACATGGGAGATTTTTCCTTTGATTCTGGAGTAGAGGCTTATCATGATATCAAAGCAAAAGGAATAAAAGATGTAGCTATTTTTGGTTCAAATGATGCTATGTCTTTGGGATTTATGCGTGAAGCTATTCGTGATGGGAAACATATTCCAGATGATTTTGCTATATCCGGATACGACGACCTTCCTTCTTCAAAAAACTATAATCCTTCTTTGACATCTATTTCAACTGATTTTTTTAAATTAGGTAAGTATGCCTTAAAACAAATATTAAAACAAATCGAAGATGATGAACATAATGATGAACATATTTCATTGGTACCGGTTTCTCTAATATCAAGAGAGAGTACCACTGGAGAGAAGACATTTAATTAACTGTTTTCAGAAAAAACAATGCGCAGATATATTTATTTTTCTATTTATTGGATATTTACAATTAACATTTTTCCACAGTCTATAAATGACAGTTTACTTTTATCAAGATGGGACCTTGTGTGGAATGATGAATTTGATTCTGACAGTATTAATTTTGATGATTGGAGATTTGACATTGGAACAGGAGCTTCTGTATACTCAGATTATGGATTTTCATCTTCAGAATTTGTGCCACATCAATTGCCATCTGATAATTTTTCGGTAGAGTGGAATGGCTTTATTATTCCAGAGTACTCAGCAGAGTATACTTTTTATATTGTAGCAGATGATGGGGTAAGGCTTTGGATCGATGAAAAGATGATTATTGATAAATGGATTCCTCAGGCTCCAACCGAGTGGTCCGGAAAAGTAAAACTAATTGCAAACAAAAAATATACTATAAAGATTGATTATTTTGAAAATACCGGTGGAGAGACATTGATTCTTGGATGGGAGTGTGCTCACTTTAAAAAGTGCCTAATTCCAAATAAAAGATTATTTACATCAGATATGAGACAAGGAATTTCTGGGAAGTATTACAATGGGACCTCACTTGGTGATGGAAAAATTAATCACACAATATCCCGCATTGATTCTGTCATAAACTGGTCTACTGGAACGGGCTGGGGAAACAACGAGGAGCAATATTATACGAATCAAAATAAAAATATAAGGATAGAGGCTGGAAAACTTATTATAGAGGCACATCAAGAATATTACAATGGTTCCAATTATACATCATCCCGTATTAAAACAAGTGGCAGCTGGAAATACGGGCGTTTCGAAATTAAGGCAAAACTGCCCCCCGGGAGAGGAACATGGGCCGCACTTTGGGCATTGCCAACTGACTGGATTTATGGTAGCTGGCCAAATAGTGGTGAGATTGATATCATGGAACATGTGGGATTTAATGAGGGACAGATTATTTCTTCCATTCACAACCAATTTCTTTCAGGTAATGTCTCACAATCAGATCAACAGTCAGCAATTAAGGTCAAAGATGCTTGTAGTTCATTTCATATATACACATTAGAATGGGGAGAAAACGACATCTTTTTTAGTGTGGATGGTAGTCCTATACTACACTATAAAAAGAATAACCATGGTTGGAAAAAATGGCCGTTTGATCAACCATTCCATTTACTGATGAATATTGCTATTGGGGGGACCTGGGGTGGGATGAAAGGTATTGATGATAGTATCTTTCCTACAAAGATGGAAATTGAGTATGTTAGGGTTTATTCGAATAAATCTCAAAAATAAACATAAATGTTACACATAAAACTATCACACATTTTTCTTGTAGTTAGTTTTGTCTTATTTAGTTGTGAAAAGAAACAAAGTCAAAAGCGAGATGGGCTTACAATATATCAAGAGGCTCAATTATCCTGGGTAAGAAACTTTAATCCCCTTAGCCCCGCTGGCTCAGCTAGATGGCCAACATCTGCGGGGATATATGAGCCTTTGTTTATTTATAACTCAATTACAGCTGAATTTGTACCGTGGCTCGCTACCCAATATGAATGGAATAAAAATAATACAGTCTTGATGATGTCTACTAGAAATGGAGTTAGCTGGTCCGATGGTGAACCATTTACCGCAAAAGATGTTGCTTATACATTTAATCTAAAGAAAAAACATCGTGCATTAGATACAAGGGACTCTTGGGGATATCTAAAAGAAGTGACCGCCACCTCAGATACTTCTCTAAGATTTATTTTCCAGAGAGTTTATGTCCCAGGTTTTGATGCTATCGCCAGCCAATCTATAATTCCAAAACACATATGGAAGGATGTGGATGACCCTGTAAAGTTTTCCAACCCAGATCCTGTTGGAACCGGTCCGTTTACAGAAATCATCCGATTTGGGAGTCAGCTCTGGGAGCTCGGGAAAAACTCAAATTATTGGCAAACAGGAAAACCTTTTATCGATAAACTAATTTTTCCTGCCTATCCCAGTAATGAGCAAGTTACTCTTGCACTACTAAGTGGAGAATTAGATTGGGCGGGAGCGTTTATCCCTGCAGTTGAAAGAGTCTTTGTTAGCAAAGACCCAGAACATCATCATTATTGGTTTCCATTAACTGGACATACAACTTTTCTACATACAAATACAATGGATCCCATACTTAAAGATGTCAGAGTTCGAAAAGCAATTAGCTATGCTATTGATCGGGAACTTGTTGTGAAGATTGGGATGTATGATTACACGGAGCCTGCTCATGTGTCTGGAGTCTCTGGGCAAATGTCTAAGTGGCACTCACCACTGCTCAAAATTGAAAATGATTGGACAATCTATGATGTAAAAAAGGCAAACACTCTTTTAGATGATGCAGGTTTAATGAAAGATAGGCATGGTCAAAGATACAAAAAGGATGGAAACCCTCTTGAATTTGATATTATAATAGTATCTGGTTGGAGTGATTGGATTAGATCAGCACAGGTTATTTGTCAAAATCTTAAAAAAGTGGGCATTAAAGCAAAAGTAAAAACCTATGACTTCGGTGCATGGATTAGCCGAATGCAAAAAGGTGAATTTGAAATGGCTATAGGATGGGCGGAAAAAGGACCAACTCCCTATCCTTTATATAAGGGGATGATGTCTTCAGAATATTTTCAGCCGATTGGTCAGACAGCAGATGTAAACTGGCATAGGTTTAGTCTTCCCTCCGCTGACTCACTCTTTAAAAAATTTGAACAGACGTCCTACAAACAGGAAATAAAAAATATCATATATGAACTTCAATACTTATTCATAGAACATGCGCCTTCCATACCTCTTTTTGCTGAACCATCCTGGGCAGAGTGTAATACAAAATATTTTACAAATTTCCCTAGCAAAGAAAATCCATATGGCACGCTATCACCAAATTATGCACCTGAGAATCTATTCGTATTATTAAACGTACAAAATCGATGAATCGCTCACTAAACTACTTATTTCGCAGATTTGGGTTTTATGTTATTGCTGCATGGGCCGCTCTTACTCTAAATTTTTTTATTCCAAGAATGATGCCCGGAGATCCAGCTGCAATTATTTTTGCAAGATTCAGAGGGAAACTGAAACCTGAAGCAATTAACGCACTCAGAGAAACCTTTGGATTAACAGATGCTCCACTATGGGGACAGTATTGGTCCTATCTTAAAAGTATTTTTTGTGGTGATTTTGGTATATCTATAGCATATTTTCCAGAGCCAGTAACGAATATCATTTCTAGCGGACTTCTTTGGACTATTTTTCTTGCTGGTGTCTCTCTCATGATTTCCTTTACGGTTGGGACTCTATTGGGAGTGCTCATTGCATGGAATAGAGGTGGAAAAATTGATTCATTCCTACCTCCTACATTAGCATTTTTAGGGGCATTTCCCTATTTTTGGCTTGCGATGGTTGCTCTGTATATTTTTGGCTTTACATTAAATTGGTTCCCTCTTGGTCATGCCTATGGAGATGATGTAACACCCGGCCTTAATTTGTCTTTTATAATAAGCGCAATATATCATACTACTCTGCCTGCGTTAACCATGATTTTCGTTAGTCTTGGAGGCTGGATGCTTTCCATGCGTAATACAATGATAACTACACTTGGAACAGATTATATAACCTTTGCCCATGCGAAAGGTTTATCTTCACGATTTACCATGCTTCGCTATGCTGCCCGCAATGCAATTTTACCTAATTTTACTAGTTTTGGAATGGCAATGGGTTTTGTGCTCAGTGGTGCATTACTTACAGAAATTATTTTTTCTTATCCAGGTCAGGGCTATCTGTTGCTCCAGGCAGTAAAGGCACAAGATTTCCCACTTATGCAGGGATTATTTATGACAATCACTTTGGCCGTTCTGGGGGCTAATTTTCTTGTCGATATCGCAATTTTATTCCTTGATCCGAGAACTAGGAGATAAAAATATGGCAACACGTATCAAGGACAGTATACTATTCAGATGGATAAAGGGAATATTAAGACTCCAAAAAGAGATTTAAAAGT
>CAZNQF010000002.1:0-16404 GCA_964575125.1 uncultured bacterium | reverse complement strand
GAATATTAAGAAACCAAAAAGCATTAACAGGGAGTATTCTGGTCGCTCTGTTTATTGCGATAGGATTTATTGGTCCTTATTTTGCGCATGATCCAAATGCTTTTCTAGGAACTCCCCTATCGCCTCCTTCTTTTAATCACTGGCTTGGTACAACGGGCCAGGGACAGGATGTCCTTTCACAAACGATTTCCGGTGCTAGACAAACATTATTGATTGGATTTTTTACAGGATTTTTTGTTGTTATGATTGGTGCATTAATTGGTGGAGTCTCAGGATATTATGGTGGGAAAGTGGATGACATTTTATCTATGGTGACAAATATATTTTTAGTGATGCCCGGTCTGCCATTGATGGTTATTCTTGCTAGCTGGTTGCCACCCGGTCCACTCACACTTTTGGGGGTTCTCGTTCTCACTGGCTGGGCATGGAATGCTAGGGTAATCCGCTCTCAGATGATGTCATATAGAAAGAGAGATTTTGTAGCATCATCTATTGTAAGTGGTGAACGAAATATTCGTATCATTGTGATTGAGATCATGCCACGTATGCTTTCTCTATTGGCTTCATCTTTTATTGGTGCTTCTATCTATGCAATTGGTGCTCAGGTAGGATTGGAATTTTTGGGTCTGGGTGATGTAAGTGCAATCACCTGGGGGACAAATTTGTATTGGGCCAGCAATGATCTTGCACTTCTTACGGGTTCATGGTGGACTTTCGTACCCACAGGGTTAAGTATTGCACTGGTAAGCTTTGGGCTGACCTTAATCAATTTTGGAATTGATGAAGTAACGAACCCAAGACTCATCTCTGAACGAAAATGGCGCAAGTATTTACCTAAAGGTAGATTAAATAATGGTATATCACCTGTTGTAAGAAATGATGGATAATATTTCTTTATCGATTCGTAATCTGAATGTGAATTATATCAATTCAGAAATTCAAGTGCATGCAGTTAAAGATGTCTCGTTTGATATCAAAAAAGGAGAAATATTTGGACTGGTAGGAGAATCTGGTAGTGGTAAGAGTACGGTAGCTCAGGCGATTCTCCGCATACTTGCCCCTCCTGCAATCATTACTGGTGGAGAAATTTTACTCAACGGTAGAGATATTTTGTCCATGTCGCATAAGGATGTGAAACATTTTCGATGGAAGGAAATTTCCATTGTTATGCAGAGCGCATTGAATGCGCTGAATCCAGTATTATCTATACATGAACAGATTTCAGATGTTCTGTATACACACAGAGGACTCTCAAAAAAAGAAGCTGATAAGAAAATTAGGGAATTGTTCGACCTGATTGATATCAGATATGATCGTTTGGATAGTTTTCCACATGAATTATCCGGTGGTATGCGGCAACGGATTGTTTTGGCTATTGCGCTTGCGCTCATGCCGCCAATTATTATTATGGATGAGCCCACAACAGCGTTGGATGTAATCGTTGAGCGTAATATTCTTTTAAAGATATTGGAACTCCGAAAAAAATTGGGTTTTACGATTCTGTTTATTACCCATGATATAAACCTACTTCTTGAGTTTTCAGACCGTTTGGGTGTAATGTTGGATGGAGAACTAATAGAGACTGGTAAAGTTGCGCTAATCAGCTCTGGTGGAAAACATGCTTACACAAAGAAATTGATAGGTGCGCTTCCTTCTGCCGGTGGGAAGCGCAAGAAAGGCATCTTGCCTCAAACCAAAAAAAAGGATTTTGGAGGTAAGCCGCTGTTTGAAGCTCAGAATTTGAACAAGGATTTTATTCTTTCAGGTTTTCTCCGTCCTAAATTTTTGCATGCGGTGAAGGATTTTTCCTTCAAAATATTTCCTGGGGAAATCGTTGGATTGGTTGGTGAATCAGGAAGCGGGAAAAGTACAATTGCAAGAATGATTGCAAGATTAATACCTCCTACATCGGGAACTCTTAAGCTTGAGGGTGTTGATATTCTTAAATCTGAGCGTAGAGCTGCCTCAATGAAATACCGTAAAAAAGTTCAAATGGTTTTTCAGGACCCCTTTGGCTCACTAAACTCTGTACATACCGTTTTCCATCATCTTGCACGTCCGATTATTCGGCATAGACTGGTTCCTAAATCAGATCTATATAAATATATAATTGATATTTTGGAAACTGTAGGATTGTCTCCAGGAGCTCAGTTTGCAGATAAATTTCCCCATGAGATGTCTGGTGGGGAGCGCCAGCGAGTGGCACTTGCGAGAGTTCTCAGCCTAAAACCAGATCTAATTGTGGCAGATGAACCAACTTCAATGTTGGATGTATCAATTCGATTGGATATTCTGAAGATTTTGGCCAACTTGAGGATTAAAAAGAATGTTGCAATTTTATTTATCACACACGACCTTGCTTCAGCTCGTTATTTTTCAGATCGAATCATTGTTTTACAGAAGGGGTCTCAGGTAGAGCAGGGCTACTCTGAAGATTTAATTCAATCGCCACAACATGTGTATACAAAACAGTTAATTGCAGCCGCCTCTCCAGGTTGGCTTTCAAAAAAAATATCAGAGTCAGAGTGAAAAAAGTATTTTCCGATGATTTTATTTGGGGAGTAGCTACGTCCAGCTACCAGATAGAGGGTGCAGTATCTGAAGATGGTAAGGGACTTTCAGTTTGGGATACTTTTAGTCATGAACCTGGAAGGATTAAAAATAACGAAAATGGAGATGTAGCTTGTGATCACTACCACCTGTGGAAAAATGATATAAAGATATTAAATAATTTGGGGGTTCAGGCATATCGATTATCTGTTTCGTGGCCCAGAATAAACCCTTCTGGTCTTGATAAAAGACCAAACAGGAAAGGGCTTGATTTTTATGACCGTCTTGTTGACAACTTACTTGAAAATGATATCATACCTTTTATAACACTATTTCACTGGGATCTTCCTCAAAAACTTGAAGAAATTGGAGGATGGCCGATACGTGACACTGCACATGCATTTGTTCATTATGCTGATATGGTTAGTCTCCATCTTGGAGATCGCGTCAAACATTGGATAACCCATAACGAACCATGGTGTGTAAGTTATCTCGGTTATATAAACGGACAGTTTCCTCCGGGGCTTAAAGATTCGTGGGCAAAAAGCTTTGCAACAGTTCATCACCTTCTGCTATCCCATGGTATGTCAGTCCCTGTGATAAAAGGTAATTCAAAAGATTGTCAAATAGGCATAACCTTAAATTTAAACCACTCCATCCCCGCTTCCTCAAGTGTGCATGATAAAGAAGCTTGTCATGAATATGATGGTAGATTTAATAGACTTTTTTTAGACCCTCTCTACAAAAAAAAATATCCTGTAGATATTATTGATGGTTTTATAGAGGAAGGATTATTAGCTACACAAGACCTGGAGATTATTCAAGATGGTGACCTAGATGTCATTAGCACGAAAACAGATTTTTTAGGGGTTAATTATTATAGCAGGGGTATTGTTCGGAGCAGTAAAATATCAGAAGAGGACAATCTCCCTATTGAAATTATCCAGGGAGAAAAAACAGAGTTTGGATGGGAAATACATCCAGAAAGCTTGTATGACCTTTTAAAGAGAATCAATTCTGATTACAAAGTAGAAAATATCTATATTACTGAAAACGGTTGCTCTTATAGTTGTGCTCCGGATAGTAAGGGAAAAATAAATGATGAGAAACGAATACATTTTCACAAAGTTCACATACAAGAACTTCAAAGGGCGGTCAAAGATGGAATATCCTGTAAAGGATATTTTGCTTGGTCATTAATGGATAACTTTGAATGGGCTCAAGGATTTAGTCAGCGTTTTGGGCTTGTTTGGGTTGATTTTGATAGCTTAGAGAGGATTCCAAAAGAAAGTTATTACTGGTACAAAAATCATATAGCAGAAAATAAGCTGGAGAATAGATAGTTGAATAGTTCTAATAATCAAAACCTATCAGTTTTCAAAACGGCTAAAGATTCCGGAAAGAGAATTAATAAAATTGAGATAGAAGAAATTATTGTTGAAGAAAAAAGTGGCACCAAAACCATACATGTAAAAAAAGAAAAAACACGCCAATCTATTTTGGGGTTTGGTGGTGCATTTACAGAGGCCTCAGCAAGTATTTATGATAAACTTGATCATGAAGGGAAAAGAGAAATTCTTGAGGCATATTTCAGTGAAAACGGAAACGCATATACTATGGGTAGAACCCATATAAATAGTTGTGATTTCTCTTTAGGTAATTATGCACTTTGTGAAACCGAAAATGATATAGAATTAAATAATTTTTCTTTGTATAGAGATAAAAAAATGTTAATTCCTTTCATTAAAGATGCAATAAATGAATCTAATTTACCTATTTATATTATGGCCTCTCCCTGGAGCCCTCCTCCTTGGATGAAAACAAATGGTCAGATGAACCATGGAGGAAAATTAAAAAAAGAATATAGACAGTCATGGGCAGAATATTATTGTAAATATATTCAAAACTATGAACAAGAAGGTATACCCATTTGGGGGCTCTCTGTTCAAAATGAGCCTGAGGCAATCCAAATCTGGGACTCTTGTATTTATACTGCTGAAGAAGAAAGAGACTTTATTAAATATTTTTTAGGGCCTACTCTTAAAAAAAATAATTTACTAAACAAAAAACTCATTATTTGGGACCATAATCGAGATATCATGCTAAAACGATCCAGACAAATCCTTTCAGATCCTGAAGCAGCAAAATATGTATGGGGAACTGGTTTCCATTGGTATAATGGTAACCATTTTGATGAGGTAGAAAAAGTTCATAATGAGTTTCCTGATAAAGCTTTGCTGTTTACGGAAGGTTGTCAAGAAGGAGGACCACACGTCGGATCTTGGGACTTAGGGGAAAGATATGCAACATCTATAATTAATGATCTTAATAGATGGACAGTTGGCTGGATTGATTGGAACCTTATTTTAGATGAGAAGGGTGGACCGAATCATGTAGGAAATTATTGCAGCGCACCAATAATAGTTGATACACAATCCCAACAAATTATCTATCAAAGTTCTTACTATTATTTGGGTCATTTTTCTAGATTTTTAAAACGTGGTGATAAAATTATTGAGTGCGAAAATCATACAGATGATTTATTAGCACTGTCTGGTATAGATGACTCTGGTAAGGTAAAAACAATTGTAATGAATAAGGAAAATAGCAGAAAACACTTTTTGTATGAAAATGGTGACAATAATATATCTTTATCTGTACCTCCTAGATCTATTATTACCCTGTTAGATGGCTAAGTTGATATAGAGAAATAGTTATTATGGACAAATCACTCTATAAAATTTCTAACTATGATAAAATAGATCCTTTTTTAATGACAGTTAATAGTGGGAGTAATCATTGGATGTTTCTTTCTAGTTCAGGCTGTCTTACTGCAGGTAGAGAAAAAGCTGAGTTTGCACTTTTTCCGTATGTAACAGATGACTTATTACATCGGAATGCGCATTTTACAGGTCCTATAACTATTGTGCGAATTCAAAAGGACAATAAAGATTTAATTTGGGAACCTTTTTCACCATTCAGGAACAATTTTGATAAAGAACGAAATCTTTATAAAAATAGTTTGGGAGATATTGTAGCCTTTGAAGAAATCAATAATACTTTAGGACTTACATTCCTTTATGATTGGAGGGCATCCGAGAAATATGGTTTTGTAAGAAAGTCAAGCTTATTTAACAATAATAAAAAAGAGTTGAAAATTGAAATTATTGACGGTTTAAGAAATATTTTACCTTCAGGCATCGAACTCAGGACTCAGCAAGAAATGAGTAACCTCGTTAATGCATATAAGGTCTCCGAATACAATACAGATTCTTATTGTGCATTATATTATTTAAATGCTCTACTCATGGATAACCCAGATCCTGCTGAGTCTTTGTTTGCGAATATTGTATGGTCTTACTATAGCAATGATAATAAAAATTCCATTAATGAAAAATCTATTTCTCATTTTGTCAAAGTTAAGCAATTTAAGGAAGATCATTTTCTAAAAGGGCAATCTGGAAGTTATTTAACCTACATAAAAGAGAATCTAGTTCCAGAAAAAGATATGCATTGGTATACCGTCGCAGATGTTCAAAAGTCTCAAACAGAAATCAGTAAAATTATTTCTGAATTAAGGAATAGCTCAACAATTGAAAAAAAATTAGAAGATAGCATTGAACATAATCATTTAACACTCGAACGCTTCATGGGTTCAGCAGATGGTTTTCAATGCACAGAAAACATTATGAATGATTTACATCATACTGCTAACGTGACCTACAATGTGTTACGTGGAGGAATATTTTTTGAAAATTATCTTATTAATAAAAACAGTATTGTCCAATTTGTCCAAAAAAGAAATACTAAAATATTTGATAAATATTGTAAAGACTTAGATGCTTTACCTGAAAATTTTGGAATCAAATTTTTCAAAGAATTTGGAGATAAAACAAAAGAACCATCTCTTCAAAGACTTTGTAGAGAATATCTCCCACTTACATTAGGAAGAAGGCACGGAGATCCTAGCCGACCTTGGAATCATTTTAATATTCGCACCAAAGATGAAAAGGGAGACCCTATTCTATATTTTGAAGGTAATTGGAGAGATATTTTTCAAAACTGGGAAGCATTAGGTTTCAGTTATCCAGAGGCCTGGGAATCCATGGTGTGTATTTTTTTAAATGCGACTTCTGTTGATGGTTACAATCCTTATCGCATAACCAGTGATGGAATAGATTGGGAAGTGATTGAAACTGATGATTCATGGAGTCATATCGGATACTGGAATGATCATCAAATTATATATCTTTTAAAATTGTTTGAACATCTAAATAACACCTGCCCAAAAGTTATTATCAAACTGTTTAAAGAAAAAATATTTAGCTATGCAAATATTCCCTACAGATTAAAACCGTTTAAGCTTATTGTTGAAAATCCGAAAAAAACATTGGATTTTGATTTTAAAGAGCACAATGATATTGAACAATTGGTTAAAAAATTAGGCACAGATGGAAAACTTGTTTTGAAAAATAAGAAAACGGTCTACCATGTGAATATGTGTGAAAAAATCATCGTTATTTTATTAGCAAAAATATGTAACTATGTTCCAGGTGCAGGTATTTGGCTTAATACCCAGAGGCCTGAATGGAATGACGCAAATAATGCACTTGTTGGGAATGGTACTTCAATGGTAACAGTTTACTATCTTAGAAGGTTTCTTAAGTTTTTTGAAGGGATATTAAATAAAATCGAAAATGAAAATGTTTCTATTACAACTGAAGTTTGGCTTTGGTTTAATGATGTTAAAAATATTGTTCTAAACTCAAAGAATGATCATCATTTATTCTCAGATAAAGATAGAATGACATATGTATCAAGTCTAGGAAAAGCATTTGAAAAGTATAGGAATAAAGTATACAATCATGGATTCAGCAACCAGCAAGACTGCTCAATTAAAGATATAAAAGAATTTACAATTGCAATCAAAGAAAATTTTGACCAAACCATTCATATAAATAAAGGCCCCAATGGTTTATTTCATGCATACAATACGATCCAGATTAATCTAAAAGATCAATGTATTGATATAAATAATTTAGACCTTATGCTTGAGGGACAGGTAGCTGGAATAAGCTCAAGATCTTCTAACCCTAATGATACTATTATAACAATGGAGTCACTTTTTTCAAGCAAATTATATCGTGAAGATATGGAGAGCTTTATTCTTTATCCCCAAAAAGAATTAGTACCCTTCTTGGAAAAAAACTTGATTAAATCAAGTTTCATTCAAAACAGTAAACTCCTAACGGAGATGATTCAGAAGAATGATAAATCTATTATTGAGCGTGATAGTAAAGGAAATTTTCGTTTTAATCCTCATTTTAGAAACAGTTTTGACCTCAAACATAATTTGAAGCAAATAACTAGTATAGATCATTATAAAAAATTGGTTAAGAATGAAAGGGAGCTCATCTTAAATATATTTGAAGAAGTCTTTAATCACAGAAATTTTACGGGTAGATCAGGTACAATGTTTTCTTATGAAGGGATAGGTTCAATCTATTGGCATATGGTATCTAAACTGCTTCTGGCAGTTCAAGAGAATTATTTTCAATCTAGAAGATTGGGCTCGAGAGATAAAATAATTCAAACGCTTGGTTCTCTTTATTATAAAATTCGTGGTGGTCTTAGTACAGAAAAAACTCCTGAAACATATGGGGCTTTCCCTTTTGATCCATATTCACACACTCCAATTCATTCTGGTGCCCAGCAACCAGGAATGACAGGACAAGTTAAGGAAGAAATACTTACAAGATTTGGCGAACTGGGTTGTTTTGTGCGCTACGGGGAAATACATTTTGATACTTGTCTGCTCATGAAATCTGAATTTCTTGATGGACCAATATTATTTTCTTTCTATAATGTTAATTCAGAGAAAGAAGAGCTGGTAATCAACAAACATCAGTTGGCATACACCTACTGTCAGGTGCCAATTATTTATACCAGAACAGATGGAGAACCGAAAATAGAACTCACATCAAAAGAAGGGAAAAAAACTCAATATTGCAGTAATAAGATCGATTCACATATGAGTAGCTCAATTTTTTGTAGAAGTGGAAAAGTTGCACAGATTGATGTACATATCAATGCGGATAAATTAATCAAAGATTAAATTAGGATAATAAAAATGAAAAATATTGTGATAATTGTATCCTTATTAAACGGATTTCTTTTCAGTACGGGACTTCTGCAATTAAAGAGTGGAAATATCAAAAATATGAATGATGAAACGGTATTTCTAAAGGGTTGTAATCTCGGTAACTGGCTAATGCTTGAAATGTGGATGCTTAATTATGCTGACAGAGGAATTAAGGACCAATATGAATTCATTAAGACTTTAGAAGATCGATTCGGTCAGAACAAAGCGGAAACGCTAATGGATATTTATCGTTCTAATTGGGTCAAAGAACAGGATTTTGACATTATAAAATCATTTGGCATGAATACAATTAGATTGCCCTTCGACTATAAGCTTCTTATGGATTCTGACTCTAAACCATTTCATCTAAAAGAAGATGCCTGGGAATGGCTTGACCTTTCAATAGAGATGGCCAAAAAGAGAGATCTCTTTATAATTCTTGATATGCATGGTGCTCCTGGAAGACAAAGCGGCATGGACCATTCTGGAAGAGTGGGATACAATAAACTTTGGTCCAATAAAAGTTTTAAGGAACAGACAGTCTGGCTATGGAAAGAAATATCAAAACGATATAAGGATGAGCCTACTGTTGCTGCATATGATCTATTAAATGAACCTTGGGGCAGTAATGAAAAAGATCTTAAAAAAATTGTATTAAAGATTTACAGAGAGATCAGAAAAAATAATGATAACCATATAGTAATATTTCCAGGGCACACCAGCGGAATTGACTTTTATCAAAATATCAAATCCATTAGTCTGGACAATGTCATCTATACCATGCATTTTTACCCTGGTTTTTTTGGTTGGGGTTCAGCAACTCCCTTTGTTCATGCAGAGTTTTTATTGGAAGGACTTCCAAATTGGGCAGATAAAATGAAATCATTTAAAAGTCCTCTTTTAATTGGAGAATTTAATGTCGTTTTAAAAGAGGCCGGTGGAGGTGAAATGATGCGCCGTTATTATGATTATTACGAATCGCTCAACTGGCCTGCAACCATGTGGTCTTATAAAGTGCTGGATGGGACCGGTGGAGTGGGTGAAGGAACTTGGGGTATGGTAACAAATGCTAATAATCTGGTTGATATTAACCTGAAAACTGCAAGTTATGAAGAAATAAGAAAGTGGTTTATGTCCTATGGGAGCATGGAATATGCTGAAGATGAAAATTTAAAATACTGGCTTACAACATATGTTGAGCCGACGGTTTTGGATTCCTTACCTCCAAAACCTCCAAAAGTTGTGGAAGCACCTGGAAATGATATCCTACCAAATCCATGGAAGGTAAAAGATATAGGTCGTTCATTAAAAGGAGGACAACGTATAGATAAAAATAATTGGACCTTTTATGGTGGTGGAGATGATATTTGGAACTCAAGAGACCAATTTAGATTTGCTTATCAAAAAATAAAAAACGATTTTGAATTTTCTATCAAAGTTGATTCACTAAAAAATACCCACCCCTATGCTAAGGCCGGCTTGATGATACGAAAGAGTCTAAATGATAACTCATCTCATGGTATTATAAATATTTTCCCAAGTGGAAAAACAGAATTTGGTCATAGAGATAACAACGGTGAAGCAATGAAAGCAGTGTCAGGACCATCTTTGGATTGGGCAGATGCGAAACTCAAGCTGAAAAAATCTGGTTCTATTGTGAAATTTTTTGTACTCAATAATCAAAAATGGGAAATAATGGGAGAATTGGATATATCAAAATGGGGAAGATTATTTTATGTTGGAATAGCAACTCTATCACATGATAATTCTCAGTTAACCGAAGCTCAATATTCTGCTATAGTTTTGAAAAACTAACTATGTCTAATGGTATATAATTGTTAAACTAATAAAATAATGAAACAATAAACATAAATTAATAGCTAGATTATTTATATGAATAGATTATTATTTCTATCGTTAATAGTCATTATACTATCGTGTGAAGATAAACAAACTAATGATATACCATTGGTTAATGATATCTCAGTAGTCACATATGAGAATGACCCAATAGAAATTCCCTTAACTGATTTAGATGTAGGTAACAGTGAATTATCATTTGAAGTTATAACGGAACCGACACATGGGATTCTGAATGATGATTTCCCAAATATTACATATACACCCAACATCAATTTTAGTGGAGAAGATTTTTTTACGTACCGTATTTTTGACGGAATTAATTATTCAGAGATTGCCACTGTAACCATAACAATACTTCCAGTTAACCTAAGCGCATTATATATAAATGAATTTATGGCAAGGAACGACTCAACTTATGTAGATGAAGAGGGGGATTATGATGATTGGTTGGAGATATATTATGGAGGAAATGGTTCTATTGATTTAAGTGGGTTTTTTCTTACAGACAACGTAGGAAATTTGAGCAAATGGATGTTCCCTCATGAAACTATTATTTCTTCCTCAGAGTTTTTATTAGTGTGGTGTGACGAGGAACAAGATGAGGGAGAGCTCCACACAAATTTTAGATTAAATTTTGATGGTGAGTTTATAGCATTGGTGGCTTCAGATGGTTTAACAATTATTGACTCTGTGTCATTCGGAATTCAAACCGCTGATATTTCATTTGGTCGAGTCCCTGATGGTAATACGTCTTGGCAGGCTTTGCCTGTGCCTTCTCCTAACAGTTCAAATGGAAACTGAGTTTTACTGTATAAATATCGCTGTATTACTAGCATAGATAATAATGAAAAGTTTAAGCCTATCACATTTTAAGAGTGTTACTTTAGAAGAATTGAACAGCGTAAAACTTCTTAACCGTAAAGATACAAAATTTGTTTTCAGTCATAATATCCTTAATCAACTTTTAGAAAAGTTAATACCATTTTACCAGATTCTTGAAATAGATGGTAAACGTAGCTTTATATATGATAACACCTATTTTGATACAGACCAATTTTTGTTTTTTATTCAGCACCACAATGAAAGCAGAAAGCGTTTTAAGGTTCGCTATAGACAATATTGTGAGACCAATGAACAATACTTTGAAATTAAAGTTAAGGATAATAAAAACCGGACAATAAAATATCGGCTAAAGATTATTAATAGGAACGGATACTTTTCTGAGGATGAAAAACATTTGATATCGGAAATAGTTGGATTATCACCACAAAATCTTATTCCAAAACTGGATATTAAGTTCAATCGTATTACGCTAACTGACAAAAACTTCAAGGAGCGCTTAACCATTGATACAGAACTTTCTGTAAAAAATGGGATAAGTAGTAAACTCTTTGATCAACTAGTAGTAGCAGAGATTAAACAAAAAAAATACAATCCAAGATCAGATTTTATTAAGATTCTACGTAATTTAAAGGTTCAGGAAATGAGATTTAGTAAATATTGTATGGGTATGGTTCACGTTCACAAGACGATTAAGTATAACCGTTTTAAGCCCAAACTATTGAAAATTAATAAGATTTTAACTCAAGAATAAATATAAGGAAATATAATGGATATACCATCTGAATTAATGAATTTAATCCTCCGATTTGGATTTAATCTTTTCATAGCTTTTATCATTATAAAGCTGATTTACCATCGTGAGCATAGGGATAATGATTTTGTATTTACATATTTTATGTTTAACTCTCTAATTTTTTTCTTCTCCTTTCTTCTGAGTAATATAACCATTAATCTTGGTTTTGCTTTTGGGTTGTTTGCTGTTTTTGCTATAATGCGCTATCGGACAGATCCAATTCCTATAAAAGAAATGACATATTTATTTATTGTTATTACCGTGGGAGTAATTAATGCTTTAAGTAAAACTGAGGTATCCTATGCTGCGCTATTATTTACAAATATAGCAATTGTTGGGCTAACATATTTCTTAGAGACATACTGGCAAAAGAATTTGCTTGTTAGGCACATGGTTGTTTATGAAAAGCTAGAAAATATTAGGCCTGAAAATCATGATAATTTACTTGCTGATTTGAAAGATAGAACAGGCATGGATATTAAACATTTTGAAATTCGAAGAATAAATTTTTTAAGAGATACCTTCCGCATCAGAATTTATTGTAAAGAACAGAATGAATAAACAGATATCTATTTTTCAATGTGGTCTGGCATAATTTATTTCGTAAGATGTATAAAATCACGGGGTTACAATCTGTTTCCATTCAATATAGATGGATTTTCGCGCTCTGTCTTTTTATCCCTTGTGTTTATGGAGCAGATGATAATGAATCTTGGACAAGTATAGGCTTTGAAAAGAAACTAACAAAAATATTGAAAATTGAATTTGACCAGGAAATAAGATTGGATAAACAGCTCTCAACGTTTAAACAAACTTTTTCAGAAATCTCTTTTTCATATAAACTGTCTGATGGTTTCACGCTACAATTACCATATCGTTATTCCGTTTATGAAGATAAGATCAAACAGCGTTTTGGTATCGGATGCTCTTATAAATACAGTTTCAAACTAATAAGCTTGAAGTATCGTACAAAATTTCAACGTACATATGAAAAGCAGGAGGATACTGAAGATCTACTCAGAAATAAATTCACAATTGAGTATAAATTGGATAATAATCTAAAGCCATACATCTCATCTGAATTAATTCATCCTTATGATGAAGCCTCTTTGAAGCTTAATGAGTTTAGAGTTTCATTTGGTTTATCAGTGAGTTTAACCAAGAAGAACTCAATAAAATTATTCTATATTTTTAAACAAGAGGATATTACCAAATTAGACTATGATAAGATTAATATATTTGGTTTATCATATAATTATAAAATGTGATATGAATCACGTGCACATAATGACATTAGGTATATCATCCTACCCATACGTAATATTATAACTGATGGTTTCTCAAATGAAAATATCTCTGGATAATCTCTCACGATTTCTAACTATGTTTTTCGTAGCAGTAGGTTTCCTGAATGGGCAAAATATTTATATTAATGAGCTCATGTCATCAAACAATACTACAATCTATGATGAATCAGGTAACAGTTCTGATTGGATAGAATTACACAATGGTAGTGATATAGAAATTAATATATCAGGATTTGGTCTCTCCGATGATGAAAACGAACCTTTTAAATGGATATTCCCAAGTATTATTGTTAATCCCCAGAGCTATTTACTCGTATTTGCATCTGGTGAGGATGAAGGCTCAAATGTGCAACATTGGGAAACTGTTATTGATTGGGGAGACATCTGGAGCTATTTTATAGGCTACACAAATCCACCTAACAACTGGCGGGAATTATTGTTTGATGACTCTGGATGGCTAAACGGTCCTAGTGGATTTGGTTATGGTGATGGAGATGATGCTACAGAAGTCCCTCAGGTTATGTCTGTCTTTTTAAGAAAAACGTTTCAGGTTGAATCTGTTGATAATATTGTGGCTCTTTTCTTGCATGTAGATTATGATGATGCGTTTGTTGCATATTTAAATGGCAATGAGATCGCCCGTGCTAATATTGGATCCCCTGGTTTTGTCCCAAACTACGATGAAGGGGCCGGAGGATGGCGGGAAGCTGAAATATATCAAGGGGGTTCTCCGGAAAGATATGATATTGATACTGATTTAGGTTTACTAACAAATGGCGAAAATGTTCTGGCGATTCAGGTTCACAACTATAACGCAACTTCTTCAGATATGAGTTTGATTCCTTTTCTTACTCTGGGCATGCTTCAGCCTCCTGACAATCCTTCTGGAACTCCTGAAATTTTAAATTTCCCAATGACAAATCTTCACACCAATTTTAAAATTGCGGCAGAGGGAGAGACCATTATATTAACAAATCCATCCGGTGAGATTGAGGATATGGTTGATTCTACCGCAATCCCAACAGATATTTCATATGGAAGACAACCTGACGGAAGTGATACTTGGTCATTTTTCCCTGAACCAACACCTCAGGGACCTAACAATACTCAGGGATTTGGTGATTATTGTGAGACCCCTCAAATTTCACAACAGGGAGGGCTTTATTCTGGTCCAGTTTTTATAACCTTATCAATAAGCTCGGATACTCATCAAATTTATTTTACTCTTGATGGTTCATTGCCAACAGAGGACTCATTCGTTTATTCACAACCCATTACAATAGAATCAACAAGTGTACTTAGAGCATCCGTACTCGATAGTGAATGCTTTCCTGGAGTAGTTATCACTCATTCCTATTTAATTAGTGAAGAATCAACTCTTCCTGTGGTATCACTTGCTACGGATCCATACAATCTCTGGGATGAGGAATATGGAATATATGTTTTGGGTAATGATGCTGAGTGGAATAACCCTTTTTTTGGAGCAAACTTCTGGGAGGACTGGGAAAGACCCATTCATGTAGAATTATTTGAGCCGAATGGAGAGCTGGGATTCAAGTTAGATGCAGGAGTCAAAATATTTGGTGGATGGAGCAGGGCGAAACCACAAAAATCCCTGGCAATTTATGCAAGGCCAGGCTACGGAACGAGCGAGATAAATTATCAGATTTTTCCGGACAAAGAGATTGATTCATTCTCGGCAATAGTATTAAGAAACTCTGGTAATGAATGGTTTGGAAATGAAGCAGAATCAAATGCAACAATGTTTAGAGATGGAATGCACACTAGTTTAATGGATAATACTGGGGTAGTACACCAAGAATATCGACCAGCAGTCGTTTATATTAATGGAGATTATTGGGGTATTCACAATATAAGAGAAAAAGTGAACGAGGAATTTTTAGCCTCCAACCATCCTGGAGTTGATCCTGATGAATTAGATCAGCTTGAGGTTGGTGGCAGTATTATTGAGGGTGATAATCAGGACTACTTAAATATGATTGACTTTGTAGAAAATAATGGTCTTTCAAATCAAAATAATTATCTGATTGTTGAAGAACAGATAAATGTTGAAAATTTCATTGATTATTATATAATTCAAATTTATTTGGGTAACACGGATTGGCCCGGGAATAATCTCAAGTTTTGGAGACCTCATATTGAAGGTGAAAAGTGGGAATGGATTCTCTATGATACTGATTTTGGTTTTGGTCTATTTGCAGATTGGGCTTCAAATGTATATCACAACACTTTATTGTTTGCATTAGAGGAGAATGGGCCAGGGTGGCCCAATCCTCCCTGGTCAACATTTTTATTCAGAAGTCTTATGGAGAATGAAGTTTTTCAAAACAAATTTATAAATCACTTTTGTTACTATTTAAGCACACGTTTTGAGCCAAATCACGTACTAAATCACATATCAGATATAGTTGAAAATATTGCTCCAGAAATGTCGAATCATATCAGTAGGTGGGGTGGAAATATCAATCAGTGGAATCAAAATATTAATTTTGTAGAAGAATTCGGATCTATGAGGGCTGATATAGTTTTCAATCATGTTGGAAACTATTTTGGTCTTAATCAATCCTCAAATTTATATGTTTCTGCAGCTCCTCTGAGTGCGGGAATGATAACTATTTCAGATCTGTCTATTACTGAATATTCACCAATATTGTCCGGTGAATACTTTAATGGTATACCCATAGAGATTAGTGCTATCTCAAATCCAGGGTACATATTTTCCCATTGGATAGGGTCGAGTGAAGTTGATGAAGATGTTACTGTTACACTTGAAGGTAATTTGAATTTAACTGCAGTTTTTGTGGAAGATAACAGTCCAGGAATTTCGATATTATTAAATGAAATTCTTGCAAGTAATGATACAACCAATACGGATGAAGCGGGTG
>CAZNQF010000001.1:29372-31293 GCA_964575125.1 uncultured bacterium | reverse complement strand
GGACCGTCGAGCGGTCGATCACTAATCAGCTACATTCCGAGCACGTCGCGATAGAAGGCCTTCGACACAGATACGTCCGAAACAGCAAGTACAATGTGCGACACTTTGTTGATTTTCAGCATAGTCAAATAGCTTAATCGTCCCTCGTGCGCATCTCTAAAACTATCTTTACGACTCCCCCCAACTTTAGATGCACAGTTTGCTCAGTCTACACTTCAAAGCATTTTAACGAATGACCCTCCGTACAATGCAGATATCAGTTTAGAGTTTGAAGAGCCAGCAACAGGATGGAATGCTCCTCCACTTCTGCCATGGTTGGAACAAGCAGTTCAAAAATCTTCAAAAAATGTGTATGGGAAAAATGCTTTATACATGGGTGAAGGTGGAACTATCCCATTCATGGGAATGCTGGGGGAGGCTTTTCCTGAAGCTCAATTTGTCATAACCGGAGTTTTAGGTCCCCATTCAAATGCTCACGGACCAAACGAGTTCCTTCACGTTCCTTACGCTGAAAAGCTTACAGCATCTATCGTTTCAATTATATCTGAATTTCCAAAATAACTTGTATAAATTAGGTTCCTCTTAAAGAATAGGAACGTGCAACTCTGTTAATGGCAACCATAAAGGAGGCAATCCGCATAGGAATTTTTTTCTCTAATTTTACTTCATACACTTCATTAAATGCTTTGACCATCTTGGTTTCCAACTTAGAGTCTACTTCTTCTAGCTCCCACTTGAACTGTTGAAGGTTTTGAACCCACTCAAAATAGGAAACGGTTACACCTCCTGCATTTGTAAGAATATCAGGTATGATAGGAATTTGATTTTTCCATAGAGACTCAGCTGCTTTAGGAGTCACCGGACCATTAGCTGCCTCAATCACAACACGACAATTTAATGAATCTACATTATCTTTATGAATTGCACTCCCCAGGGCTGCAGGAATCAGAAAATCACATTTTAGCGCAAGTAATTCATAATTGGTTATTTTCTTTCCTTGTCCACAGCCATCAATGGTTCGGTTTTCACTGTTATATTTAAGCAGACTTGGAATATTGAGACCGTCAGGGTTATGAACACCTCCACTTACATCACTTACAGCAATAATATTGCATCCATATTCATCAAGAAATTTTGCTGCAAATGCCCCAACATTCCCAAATCCCTGTATCACAATTTCAGCACTTTCTAAATCTATATTCCATTTTTTAGCGCTTTCCCGAACGGTAATTGCTGTTCCTTTTCCTGTTGCATGTTCTCTCCCCTCAGATCCTCCTAATTCAAGCGGTTTCCCGGTTACAATTGCAGGAGTATATCCATGGGCCTGACTATATTCATCCATGAACCATCCCATAACTTGTGCATTGGTGTTAACATCCGGAGCTGGAATATCAATATTAGGACCGATTATAGGATCAATCGCCCTGAAGAATTTTCTCGAAATCCGTTCTAGCTCATGAATACTATATTCTTTTGGATTAATTGCGATGCCCCCTTTTCCTCCTCCATAGGGTATGTCCAAAAGGGCTGTCTTCCAAGTCATTAAAGTCGCCAAAGCTCTCACTTCTGCCAAATCTACATGATGGTGATAACGAATTCCTCCCTTGAACGGACCCCGGGTGTTATTGTGTTGAACTCGAAAGCCTAATAAGCTTGCCACTTCTCCATTGTCTCTTTTGAATGGAACTTCTACAGTGAGCTCTCTGTCCGGCATTTCCAGAGCATTTGCAATATTCGCTTTTAAACCAAGAAGTTCAATTGCTCTTTGATAAGCTGTTGCGGTTGGATTAATACTTGATGTTTTATTGGTCATAAATCTCTTCCTTTATTACTTGAAGATAAAAAACTTTTTAAGTTTATAATACTCTTAATGGTTTGATTAATTATAATAATGGCAGCTGCTAAATTGCCCTAATTTTTG
>CAZNQF010000001.1:0-29362 GCA_964575125.1 uncultured bacterium | reverse complement strand
TGTCTGACATTTCCAGCGCATTCGCAATATTCGGTTTTAAACCGAGATGTTCAATCGCTCTTTGGTAAGCTATTTCCGTTGGATTAATACTTGATGTTTTATTGGTCATAAATCTCTTCCTTTATAAAATTTGAAGATACATAAAAGTTTTTAAGTTTAGAATCCTCTTAGTGGTTTGATTAAATATAATAATAATAACTGCTAAATTGCCCATATTTTTGACATAATGAAAAGAACAATAATAGACATGATAAACATTTTCCATCCTGCTTTCATATAGTCAGATTGTTTTACCAATCCACTGCTGTGGATAATCATGCAGGTTGGTGATGCAACAACGGTTAAATATGCGAATGCTGATGCGATGGCAGTGGAAAATCCCATAATCATTGGGTCACCTCCCATATTTAAAACAATTGGGCCTATAACTGCAATAGTTGCGGAATTACTGAGAAGGTTCGTCAGCGTTCCTGTCAAGAGTACAGCTATTACCCATCGTAGCATAGAAATATCTTCACTTATTAGTTTTAACACATCCATAACTGAATTTGCAATCCACAGCGCAGCTCCGGTTTCTTTCATCTGAAGGCCAATGGAAACCGCAGCTCCAAAAAGCAGAATAACTCCCCAGTTTGTGTTTCGGTTCAAATCTGACCAGCGTATCAATCCAAGAACCAGATAAAGGAATACACCCATAAGAGCAATGATTCCCAGACCAATTTTGTGACTGAGAAAAACCCACCCTAAAAATACGAGAAAGAAAACGATCATTGTCATCAAATCTTGACTAGTCATACCCCCTTTTTTCGCTCCTTGCATTTTCAATTTCCGGTCCGCGGAATCCTAAACACTTAGTTTGTGGTTATATGTTAACCAAAGAATAATCACTGCCAAGGGAATTTCTACCAACAGCATTGGATAAGCATACTTCATCCAGCCTAGATATGTGATTTCCGCTAGACCAAACTCTTGCCAGTATTCCATCATAATCACATTCCGTCCACCGCCTGATGGTGTACCGATTGAACCCATAGCACTTCCATAGGCGATAGAAAATAAGATTAATGGGGCTAGATTTTTTGTTACGGCTCTATCTGTACTTGTGTTATAAATAAGGGTCAACCCTACAGGCATCATCATTGCGGTAACAGTATGTTCCCCCACAAAAGATGATAAGAACGCAGAAATGCTTACGAATCCAAGCACAATACACCAGGTTTTATTCCCCGTTAATCTAATGATACCTAATGCAAGGCGGGAATCCAATACCTGACTCACTATAGAAACTGCCAGCATCAAAGAGCCCATAATAAAAAATACAGCATCACTCATAAAAGACTTTGCTACATCATTTGGTTCATCTATTCCTAACAAAACCTGTAAAAACAGCATCATAATTGCAACCCCGGGAAGCGGTATAGGTTCAAAAATGATGAGGATAATTGCCATGATTACAATGATCAAAGTTCTATATCCTTCCAGAGAAAGCCCTTCTGGAGTTTTCAAGATGTAAAGAATTGAACCGGTCAAAACAGCTATTAAAAACCACCGCTTCTGAGTGATCCAAAAAATAATGTTTCTTAACAAACCGGAATTACGATTTTATTTAACTATGAGAACAGGACAGGGACAGTTCTCCATAATTTTCAAAGGTTTACTCCCTTTGAAATATTTAATCAATGGATTTTTTGTTGAAGTACCCATTACAATGATATGATCGTTGCCTGCAGTGTTTTTTATGATATCAATGGGGTCACCTTTTAACAGGTGAGTTTTATATGAAATTTTCAACCTCTTTAACAATCTTTCCGCTTGATTAACTGCACGATGACACCCTGCTTTGAATGTTCCAGTGCTTGATACTGAGACCAAATCTACATTCACATCAAATGCCTGAGCAACTCGGACCCCGTATTTTACCGCTTTGGAAGTATTGAGCGAATCATTAACTGCCACCAGTAATTTGTAAGGTTTGGTATGATCATATTGATTTACAACAAATATTGAACTATCCAAATATTGAATTAAATCATGAGCCATTCGTCTTTTTTGGCTGCCACCAATTATGGTGACATTAAACTGACCTCTTAAGACTTCATCCCTTAGCTCTGAAATGATATCGCCATTTCTCAAAATAAGGCTAACATCTGAACCAGTGGTTCCTTGCAAATATAACTCTGCTCGATTTTTTCCTCTTTCGATAAGGGTGGTTTTAGGAAAACCTGTCTCGATCATTGAGGGGGAAATATATTGATTCAAAGCTAGAAAATTAAATGCCCACTCTAATACCTCCACACCAGGGCTGTCAAAATCCCATTCTCCTAATCGTTCTTGGGTAAGCTTTATCTGGGATGCAGAGTATTCACTTATTTTGGGGCCCACCTTGACTACTGTAACAGATGCATTAAATGCAGAGGCAACTTCCATTCCTACTCGCAGGGTGGGTCCAGAAAAATCTTCGCTTCCTACAGCAATCAGGAATTTCATCTTAAATTTAATTTAAAAAATAAACTATATACTTTTATTCTATGATACTTAATTAAACTGCGTAAATAATGGAACAAATATTTGAATCCAAATTCAAGAGATTTTCATCTTGTATCGTTCCTCAAAAACATCGATAGGTAGCATTCTGATAGCATCCCATGTTAATTTTGTGCAAACCCTTGCACAAACTTGACAACCAATACATTCATCAAATCTTACCTGTACAGGTGGAATAGGGATATCATATTTTTCTTTAGAAACTGGCTCAATACAATCGACAGGACAAAATGGAACGCAGGCAGAACACCCTGTACAGTTATCCTCATCGACAACAGCCATTAATTTTGGTTTTCTTTTTTTTACATTAGGGGAATCCGGCAACTCTGGGATTCCCTTTAAATAATCATATGCTTTTGCCATCTTATAACTCTAACCTCTTCATTTTAATACATATTTTTCAATAAGCCATCCAGCACCGAAAAAAAGGCTTCCGACAAGAAGCCATTTTGGGCTCATCAATTTTGGAAATTGGTTTATCAATCCAATTCCAATAATACACAATCCTGATAATTCAAAACATTTTGCCAAATAATACATCAGTAAATTTACTTCGAATTATTATTATGATTTTCTTTTGAAATTATCATTTCATTTATAAAAATTAAGCAAACTGAAAAGGATTGATGTTGGATTTTTACTACATAGAAGTAATGAATCAAACCTAAAAAATATATCATACCATGTAAAAATGGAGATAGGAGGTTTGTGTCAACTGCTCCGCCTAATAAAAAAACAAGTGTAACCCAAAGAATTGTAATCATACCATGTTTATATACTGATTGACGAGTTTTGTCAAATATAGCACATTGTTTGGTTTTAGCATTTTTTTTAATTGATTTTACCATAGCTGAAATATACGTTAACGTAAATGATTCTGTTAATGCAAACACCATTACTGTTAATAGTCCCATTGAGGGATGAGTTATTCCAAAAATATTTGTATGTGCCATACCCTGAAAGCCGGTTATCAATAGCAATGCAGATGTGATGCCCATTAATAAGTACGATAGAATTATGAGTAATATCATTTTACAATTAGTTTAGAACAAGACCAAATGAGGTGTTGAAATTAACCTATCATTGAATGTTTGAACAAATAATGAAACTAAAAATGATTAAATAAGTACTATTTGGATAAGAGTAAAATAATGGAGTAATTTTTATCTGTTATGAAATTATTATTAATTAAAAAAAAGGAAAAATAATGTATTTATTAAATAATAAATCAAACTTCATTTTATCATTTATATTTATTATGTCATCTATGTTTGGGGGAACACTTTCCGGTACTATTACATATTCAGGTAAACCACCCAAGAAAAGAGCAATTAAAATGGATGCTGATCCTGTCTGCAGTTCAGCACACAGAGATAAAGTGTATGCGGAAAGTTTCATGCTAAATGATAAAGGACAATTAGGGAATGTTTTAGTATGCCTGAAAAACGTCTCTTATACGGGAGAGACTCCTAAAGAACCTGTTGTAATCGATCAAAAAGGTTGTATTTATTCACCCCATGTTTTTGGTATTATGAAAAATCAGGAATTAATTATTAAAAACAGCGATCCCACAATGCACAATATTCATTCTATGGCAAAGGTAAACAGTCAATTCAATTTTGCTATGCCAAAAGTAGTGAAAGAAAAAAAAGTTACATTTAAAAAAACCGAGGCCCCTTTTTATATCAAGTGTGATGTGCATCCATGGATGAAAGCATGGACATCTGTAACAGATCATCCATATTTTTCTGTTACAGATGAAAATGGTAAATATGAAATTACGGGAATCCCTTCTGGAACTTATGAAGTTGAATTTTGGCATGAAAAAGCAAAGGGAATGGGTGGTTCCGGTGAATATAAAGTTACTATTGGAGAAGATGGTGAAGAGCCTTCAGTAACAGTTCAAGATCACACATTTGTCCGACCAAAGAAAAAGAAATAAAATTTAATTTCTATCAAGAAAGGGGGAGGTTCTTCCCTTTCTTTAAATTAAAAGAAACTATTATTTGCTTTAATTTTCTTCATACCACTCTCTTTGAGACTCCTTAATCCTAAAAATTGAGATGATAGTTAGAAAAATAATAAATCCAATATAAATTAACTTCCATGTGAAGTAAAATTTTTTAATAACTAATAATAATAAAAAAGAAATTGTCCACAGGATTCGAAAAATCCATGTTATGCTAATATTTAATTTTCTATTTGGCATTAAATCTCATATTTTTATTGTGAATAACTTCTCTTATTTTTAAACGGTGTATTAAATGAAAAAAACGGGCGACGCAATAAAAATAAATTTAAAAGCAAAAAAGAAATATAGTTTGTGCGCATGTGGAAAAAGTAATTCATTACCCTATTGTGATAATAAACATAGAGCAATTAACGATAAAAAGGGAACAAATTATAAATCAATAAAAATTTTTCCTGTTGAGGATACAACCATTTATGTCTCATCTTCAACTTGGAGGGAAGAAAAAGTGATTAGGAAGGGGTAAATACTCTACCAGTCCTCATCATCCCAATCATCTTCATCTCCTTCCTCTTCTTTATTAAAATCATATCCATTTTTGTCAAAATAAGCTTTTACTTCTTTTGAAATATCTTTTTTCCCAGATATAGATAAATTAAAATCTCTCAAACCCTCTAGCATGAGTTCTCTGTTACCTTTTAAAGATATCAAATTCACACCCCACACAGACTTTGAGTCCGGCATATTCAGTTCTTCTTTCGATGGGATATATGGTGCTGGCATTTTTGTACCTGGCATTATGGATTGAGGGTCATCCAACCATTTCACTATCCATTCTGGGCGAAGTCTATCCTTTGACAGTGCTAAATTGGGAGCCCAAGTTTCTGCTCCTTGCTTTGGAAAAGTGGTCCCATAGAAATGGCAATTTGAACATACCCCTAAGTCCTGTAGTTTTTCGCCTGCCTTATATTTATTGGTATTTTTATTCACAATATGATCTGATTCAAATGCTAAATTATTTCCATCCATATCCTGGAAAGCATTGATAATATGGTTCCAATCTTCATCTTTTAGGCTGAAGGTCGGCATCCTGACCTCAAGATTAGGCCTGATCAATGTGGGTTCTTTTAGAAAATTAAACAACCAAGATGGTTGAACCTTCTCGCCTTCAGTGTTCAAATTTGGAGGAGAAAATTCTGAAGAACCGATGACATCGGCAATTTGTCCTCCGACACCATCAATTATATGACATCCTCGGCAATTAAATTGATTCAGTAGCTTATAACCTTCATATACAGAGTGATTTTCCTGATAAAAACTGGCCTGTTTAGGTTCGCCTACTTTATCATCATTGAATGATAGCAGAGCTGTAACTACTGCTTCTATTTCTTCAGGTTTCAAATAGAAATTGGGCATGCGTAGTTTTTCTTCTTTGGCTATAATTTTATGCCTATCAAATATTCTTGGATTTGCAAGCTTTTGCTCAAACCATGAATAATTCAAATGCTCAATATCGTGGATATGACCAAAATCCAATTTGTCCACAGATTTTGAGCCTTCAGAAGTTAAGGCAGTTCCTATTGGTTTTTCATTTTCATATCCATCGATATTATGGCAGGAATAACATCCATAAAAACGAATACTTTTATCTGCAACATAATTAACCTTTTCAGTGTATTCCATTTCAGATAGCTTTTGGTAGGCTTTTTCTTCAGGAAAGGATTTTATTAGCCATCCCCGAGCAATATCTTCCAATTCTTTTTCATCTAGCTCAGGGAATACTTTATTTTCAAAATCATCATTTTTAAACGAGAGGAGATAAGCTGTTATATCTTTTGCTTCTTGATTAGATAGCCTGAGATTTGGCATCCTTGTTTTAGACCAATAATCTTGGGGATTTTTTATCCAGTTATATACCCATTCTGGTGAGGTCTTTGAACCTAGACCAATGAGATTTGGCCCTTGTTGTTTGGTTATTTCCGCTAGATTTGTTCTTTCTTGTTCGTATCCAAATTCTGACTTTGAGAATTCGTAGGGTAATTTTTCTAAATCATAACCAAGATCTGCCAGTTCTGTGGAGTTTTCTTGGAGGTTATGACATCCCTTACAGCCAACATTGTTAAACAATGTTTCTCCAGTTTTAGGATTACCTAGATATAGAATGTCAGATGATATGTTATTGTTGTTCTCTTTGTCTTTAAATAAAAACTCTACAATAGCATTAATTTCAGTGGTGTTCCGCCTATCCATTTCCGGTGATGAATTGTTTTCTTGATTAAAAAAGTGAGGCATCCATGTATTGTATCGGAAACTTTGGGGATGGCTGATCCATTTCTTTGTCCACTCCTTTGAAACTTTTTCATTTATGCGAGTTAAATCTGGTCCTGTATTATACCTTTTTGGATAGGATTCAATTTGGTGGCAACCATTACATCCAGCCTTGTCTATAATAGTTAGCCCAAGATTTAGTTTTTCACCACCTTTAAGGTCTGGCTTTTCCATATGACATTTAAAACAACTTGCTTCAGAGTATTTTGAAGGGAGCATTGGCTTGAGCCAATGATGCATTTTTTCCCAATCATATTCTTCTTCCCAATTTTGCTTTGCAGCTTTGGAGTTTGGCATATGGACAGAAGAGTTAAAAGTTGTTCCTCTGCTTCTTCCCGCATGACAACCTGTACATCCAAATTGATCGATTGGATGAGGGGAAGGTGCTGTTAAATAAAGATTTAAATTAGGGTGAGTTTTATATGGATGAGGAGCATCTACATAATCTGGATTATCAATACCTAGATGACAACTTGTACAGCGATCTACTGTTGAAACTGAAGCAAAATTAACATCATATTTTACATCAGGTACTACAATTTGTTTTACTTTATAATATGGGTCCATAAAGTCTAAAACAGGGAAATCTCTAATAATATCGCCAATACGGTTAGAAAAGGACATTCTTTGTCGGTCAAGTCGAGAAAGTTTTGCTTCTACTAAGTCAGTATCTTTCATAACATTTTTTAATTCATCTTCAGCTTTTTTTACATCCTTATTTAGTTGAGTTATTTCTTCTTCAACTCCTTTTTGAAGTAATTCAATTTTTTCTTTCTTTAATTTTAATTCCTGCAAATCAATAAGATATGAATTATACTCCATTTCATATTTTGAATCTTTCTCTTTGGGCAGCTCGTTAATATGAGTTTTTTCTTTTTCAACCAAATATTTTAAAGCATCAATTTCAGCTTTTAGGTGGAGATAATCCATGTTTGCCTTGTAATGTTGGGCATTTAATTCAGTTGTTTTATCATTTAATAAAATTATTCTTTCTTTCTTATTTTCAAAATCTAATTTTACTGTTTTTAGTCTTTCAGCATATATTTTTTGTTCTTCTTTTACATGTTCAACTGCTTCGTTTAATTTTTTCTTGGAAATTTCTACTTCCATTTGCCTAAATGTTTTTTGATATTGTTTAAAATCATCATCATTATCATCAATAAACATCCAAACCATAGAAATGACAAACAGGATGCTTGTAATAGCAAACCATTTATTTAATAAATGGATGTCCCAATAGCGTTCGTCTTTTTTATTAAACATTTATTAGTTTAAGAAATTTAAATATTAAAAAACCATTCAGGGATTGCAACGATGTATTGCAAATTAAACATCCATCGAAGGTACATTTTTAAGGGGAGAGATAGCATACAAAGTCCTAAAAAAACAAAAAAAGAAAACTTTACTGGTCCCACTCTATTTAAAAAGTTTTTCAATGAATATTATGCAAGTAAAACAGGTAGAGAAACAAAATAAATTATCACCGTTAAAAACCCTAAAGATTCTCTGAGCATTATGTTTGATGGAAGCCCCGTTCCCAACCATTTAATCCAAAAATACTCTGATAGATTTACATTGGTTAAGGGGACCACTTTGTGTGGATCCCAATATTCAAAAGGGCCGAAAAAATTCCAATTTGGACCTCTGAAAAATGTTCCAATAAATATTAAAAATATCCAAAGTATCAGAAACCCGTACTGAAATAAAAATATTCCTAATCGTCTTTCTTTAAAAGAATAAAATCCTGATAATTTATCAGATGTGGTACTCATATATGGAATTGCCATTAATCCTATAATTATTAACCCTGGAAACACAACACCTGCTAGCCATGGGTCAAAATAAACTAGCATTTCCTGTAATCCAAGAAAATACCATGGAGCTTTAGAAGGATTGGGTGTTGCTGCAGGATTTGCAGGTTCTTCCAATGGTGCAGCAACCAAGACTGACCATACAATTAAGAAAACCATAAATATGATTAAAGCTATAAATTCAATATAAACAAGGTCAGGCCAAACCAACACTTTATCATCAGGATCATTATATTCGTTTGGTTTCTCCCCCCGACCCATTCGTTCATCATTTTCATATGCTTTGTACATAGATATCCAAGTATAAATGAAAACTGAGTATACTAATAAAATTATAGGAAAATTATCTGGTTTAGTGAGAGTTATATTAAAATTTTCATCATAATAACCCATAATAAAAAATAATGTAATAGTACCAAGTCCTAAGTATAAACCGGGTTTTGTCCATATTCGCCAAAACCCAAATTTTCTGTGGATTTTTTCAAACCAGTCTCCTGGAGGAAAAATGAACGGGAACAGTACCGTAATTAACGTAAAGCTTACCGTTGGTGCAGAAATAATATCTATTATATGTTTAATTGCTTCCATAATAATTATAATATTATAAAGGTCCTGAGATTCCGCCGTCTTTTCTAATTCGCCAAAAGTGAACAGCCATAAATATCATTGCTATAAATGGTACACCAATACAATGTAATACATAGAATCTAAGCAAAGTTGCCTCCCCGACAAAACGTCCCCCTAAGAGTGCAAATCTTACATCTGATCCGGCATGGACCAAATTGATATCTCCAATAGCCAACATGGAAGCTCCTGGACCTTCATGGCCCAAAAATGGTGTTGCTCGTGCCATGTTTGTTCCTACAGTAACCGCCCAAATTGCCAATTGATCCCATGGCAGAAGATATCCAGTAAAACTCAGAAATAATGTTATAGTCATGAGTAGTACACCTACACCCCAGTTAAATTCCCTTGGAGGCTTGTAGGACCCTGTCATAAATACTCGTAACATATGGAGCCAAACCGTCAGTACCATAGCATGAGCTCCCCAACGATGTATTTCTCTCATAATTCCCAAAGGAACCTGTTCTCCCAAATCAATCATATCAGTATAGGCATATTCAACGGTGGGTCTATAATAAAACATCAGCATAATTCCTGTAATGGTTAAAACTACAAAAAGGAAAAATGAAAGTCCTCCCATGCACCAAGTATAACCAATTTTTACTGCATGTTTTGGCAGTCTAGCAGGGTGAAGGTGTAGAAATACACTTCCCAATATAGCATGCATTCTTTGGCGTCTTGTTTTTGGAACACCGGAACGAATAATGGATTTCCATATTTGGGAATTTCCCATTCGTTCTAATAAAGTTTGTTTTGATTGTTTTTGGCTCACAGTTTTTTTAACCTTTTTATACTTTTAGAAATGATTCTGATCTTTCCCATTCTCCTTTTTCAAATTTGAAATTTTTACTTTTATCAACGATTACTTGCCCGTCATCAGCCAAGTAAATCTTAAATCTTTCTAAAGGTCTTGGTGCAGGTCCCTCAAAATTAATTCCTGTTGAACGGAATCCGCTTCCATGACATGGGCATTTAAATTTTCGTTCACTATCTAACCAATTAGGAGTGCAGCCTAAATGGGTGCAAACCGTTGATAAAGCATACATTCCTTCATCATTCCGTACAATCCAAACACTAAATTTCTTTTTGAATCGTAAATCAACTTTCCCAATTTCAAATTCTTCCGGTAATCCAATTTTAAAACTTTGAGGAGGTTCAAACAAAACATTGGGAAATAAAAATCGAATTAAAACAGTAAAAAATCCACCTGTGGCTGCTGTAAATGCAAGCCAACCAATACTTAACCATTTAAAAAACCCCCTCCGCTCAATAGTTGCTCCTGATGACTTTTTTTGTGGAGTGCCTACGGACGCTTCAGGAACAAATTTTTCTTCACTCATGCTTTATTATATCCGTAAATATATTTTAATGTCTTAATTGCTGAATCTCTAATTTTCATATTTTCATCTTCTGAGGCTAATTGAATTAATTTATTTTTAAAAATCTCTTCCTTATATTTTGAGCTTACCTGAATAGCTACACTAATTGCCTGATTTGCTTCCTCATAATCTACTTCTGGAAAAGATTCATAATATGATCTCGTGAGCAAATCAGCAATGATAGTAATACCTGTTTTATCACCTAATTTTGCAAGACTCAAAGCAGTATCCCAACGAATATTAACTTCTTCATGTTCCAAAAATGGTAATAATTCATGAATAATACCATCATCTCCGATATTACCTAATGATACAACCGCTGAAAGGTGCTCAATGTTAGTTCTATTCTTGTTTTGAATAATAGTGACTAATTCACTAACTGCAGGCTTGTATTTTAGGAATCCCAGAGCTTTGATTGATGCTAACCGTGTAGCTGGATTTTTATCTAACAGTCCTTTCACTAAAGGATTACCGTAAAATAGATCTCCAGACCTTCCCATTGCCATAGCAAGATACATTCTCACTTTTTCATCATCATGGACAGAATTTTTATAAGCAGATACAAGCTGATTTCTGAATAAGTTATCCTTATGTACATTTTCATCATTAGCAAGTATTTTGGATAATTCAAATGCGGATTGCCATCTTTTTGTGGCTGAACCTATTCTTATATCATTTAGCAAATCTGAGGGTGTTTTTGGCTCAAGGGTTAAAAATTTTACAACAATAAAAAATGAAGTTCCTATAACCGCTACCATTAAGGGTATTAGAAAAAATGAATAAAACAGGACATAAACCCTGCTGGAGGTTGAAACGCTATTTGAGTTTTCAGACATTAATAGAAGATTAGTTTTATCTAAATAAAAGTAAAAATTAAAATATTTTCGTAAGAGTATACAATTGAATTTCTATGAGTTTTTTTTAAAACTATCTTTATTCTCTTTATGAGTCTCATCTTTTAACTGCAATCCAAGTAAAATAGGAAAAAAGAAAAGAAGACTTAGCGAGATTAGCAAGCATGTGATAATCCAGCCTAAATTTTCCATTAGCCAGTGCATTGTAAGCCAATCAAACATTACTAGAATACATAAGAAACAATAAGAATATACCCAATCATAAGTATGGTGCATGCAACCATTGAAATGATTTGAATTCGGTTATAATGATTTGACTCTGACATCAGAATTTAATATACGAAAAAACTAATAATTTTATCCATTCCCTTTCCTTTTTTCTCTTACAATAGATGCTTTAATTTTTCCTCTAAGCACCCTATTATCAAGAGCATTAATTTCATCCATAATTCCTTTCACACCATCAGCGACTAAACGGGTTATCAATTCTTCCTCAGGTTCTACTTTTTCTACTTCTGAAGTATTTAATTTAGTTTTCAAATTAATTTCAGGCATGGGTGGACGTTCACCTGTTCTTTTGCATTTTACCATCATTGCTTTTGCTTTACCACGAATAGGCTTTTCTTCAATAGAATTAATCACGTCCATTTCTCCATCGAGTGCTTTGTTTACCGCATAGTGAATTAAATCTTGCTCATCTTCAAACACTGGAATTCCATTTGAGCTTGATTTGGCCTTTGTTAAAGTTTTTGATATTTTTTCAGGATTTATTTTTGGCATTGGAGGTACAATCCCGGTCCTTTTTGCTTTAACAAGTGCAGCTTTTGCAAGACCTCTTGTGGGTTTATCTGGAATGGAATTGATAAATTCCATATCTCCTGTCATAGCTTTATTAACACCATATGCAATTGTTGTTTCTCTATCCATTTTAGGCATGGCTTCATCTTCATCAATTTTTTCTTCCTTAACAATTTCATCCACAAGTATACTTGGAAAAAATAAATTCTGAAAATCTTTTAATAATAATGATGTATTTTTATGAAACCCTAAATAACCAAGTAATGAGAATAGCCCTTGGTATGATCTGGTGCAAGATAATAATACCTTATCATCTTTTTTGTTTAATTCAAACTTTACTAATTCATTTAATAGTGGATTTATTTTTAGTGACAAACTGAACAATTCCTCATTTTTAATATCAACAATTCTACCATTTAAAAATGGGAGAAGTGAATTGCTTCTTGTTCTAATATGGCTCCCCGGCTTCAGATTAAATTGATCAAATGAATATTGATGAACATATCTTCCCATATCATTCAATGGTAATATCCGCTGAATTCCTGGATACCATAAGTGATAATCTTTTAAAGAAATCAAACGCTTCCATATTTCTGTTTTTTGTGCCGAGATTTCTTGCCAGACAACAGTTTTAACATTAAACAAGCCTAAGTCATAAGATTTTCCTGAATCCAGAGTGTTTAAATTTGCTTCTTCAATTATACCAGGGTTTTCCCTCTGAATTCCGTCTATTTCAATTTGATGAGTTGTAAATTTTTCAACCTCTCCATTTTTCATTTCGACGTTGTACATAGTTGGGAAATAAAAAACTTCTTTTATTAAACCGCTGTCTCCTGTTGAGCGGATAGTTACTTGGGTTCCTGTTTGAATTTGATGTAAACTCATAAAACTTTAATAAAGTATTTGTCCGGTTTATTTATAAAATGGTTAGATTAATTAATAATAAATATCGTCAAATTTAATTCAGTTTTACACAATGGTGGGATATTAAGTTAATTTATCCAATTTTTGGATTCTATCTTTATGTCTTCCTCCTTCAAAAGGAGCTTTAAGCCAAATATTAATAATTTTTTTTGTTTCCTCAAAAGTTACAAATCTTGCTCCGATAGATAAAATATTTGAATTATTGTGTTGTCGGGATAACTGTGGGATATCATCATTCCCTCCGTAGTAAACGGTTGCTCTAACTCCATTCAATCTGTTTGCTGCCATTGCCTCACCCTGGCCAGAACCACCAAAAATTATTCCACGCGAATCTATATCTTTTGATACCGCTTTGGCGGCTGGGAAAATAAAATCAGGATAATCGTCTGATTTTATAAATTCATAAGCACCATGATCTGAAATTTTATGACCATTTTCTGACAAATATAGTTTAATATATTCTTTTAATTCAAATCCTGCATGATCAGTAGCTAAGTGGATAATCATTTTTTTACCTTAGCGTAACTTTTTGAATATGTTCTCTTATTAAGTTTTTAATATTTTCAGATGTAAAGCCAAACTCTTTCTCTAAATCTTTTTGAGGTGCAGAGGATCCAAAATGTTCTATTCCAATATTTAATCCATCCGTCCCAGTTAGCTTTTCCCATCCCATTGTTACGCCAGCTTCAATTGAAATTCTGACCCCCTTTTTGGTGGGGATTATTTTTTCTCTTTCATTTTTATCTAATTGAAAAAACCGTTCCAAACATGGCATGCTCACAACTCTAGATTTAAAATTTTTTAATCCTGACTTTACATCAAGGCATAGGGAGACTTCAGATCCTGTGGCTATAAAAATTAGATCGGGCTCTCCATCACAGTCATCTAAAATATATCCACCTGAACGAACCCCATTTTTTATAAGTGTCAAATCTAAATCTAATTGAGGTAATCCCTGTCTGCTCAGTAAAATCACACTTGGCATTGAATTATCATTAAGTATACACTCCATTGATACTGCAGTTTCATTTGCATCTGCAGGACGATATACATTCAAATTGGGGATTGCTCTTAAACTCATAATGTGTTCTATGGGCTGATGTGTTGGTCCATCCTCACCTACATAAAATGAATCATGTGTAAATTCATAGATAACTTGTGTTTCTTGAATGGCTGACAAGCGAATTGCAGGTCTTGAATAATCTGAAAAGACTAGAAAGGTTCCTCCAAATGGTATTAACCCTCCGTGAAGAGAAATACCATTACAAATTGTACTCATAGGAAATTCTCGGACACCAAACGCAAGATTTCGACCGCTTAAATTTGATTGTGAAAAATCACCATACCTATTTGCAAAATTTGTTGTATAATTGGAGGGTTCCAAATCAGCTGATCCTCCTACAAGATGAGGTAGTTGTTCTGAAAATTTATCTAATGTAATTCCAAAAGCTTTTCTTGTAGCAATTGAAGTACCTCGATCAAAGTCAGGATAAATCAATTCCGGAAGTTGATGATTTAATGTTGTATTCCAAAATATTTTAAAAGAAGGATTACTCAAAGTGATATTTAATTTGTCATTCCATTCTTTCCTTGCTTCAATTAATGTTGCAAACCTAGTTTGAAAATAATCTAGGACTCCATCCGGCAGATAAAAAGTTTCTGAAGGCAGACCTAATTTCTTTTTAGTCTCATCAATTTCTTCAAAAGGTAATGGCATTCCATGAGTTTCATGGTCACCTTCCATGTTCGCAGTTTCATGCGCTATTTTAGTTTTTCCAATTATTAAACTTGGTTTATCTATAACATGAGCTTTTTGAATTGAATTCCTAATTTCTTCATGATTATGACCATCTATACATTGCACATGCCAACCAAACCCCTCAAACACAGAAATATAATCAGTTGAATCTACTCTAGATACTTTGCCTGATATTTGGGCATCATTTGCATCATAAAACATTGTTAACTTTTTCAAGTTCCAATGCCCAGCTAAGCTTGCAGCTCCTAAAGCTACGGGTTCTTGTAGATCTCCATCACTACATAAAACGTAGGTACGATGAGAAAGAAATGAAGTATCTTCACCTGTATGCAATTTGCAGATATTTTTAAATAATTGTTCTGCTGTGGCCATCCCGATTCCCATCCCAACACCTTGTCCTAAGGGACCGGTTGTTGCTTCAACTCCTGGGATATGAACTTCAGGATGCCCAGGAGTGTTACTGTTTAGCTGACGAAATTGCTTTAAATCATCCAATGAAAGCCAACCGATTAAAGTTAAGAAGGTATATAATAGCATAGACTCATGCCCTGCCGAAAGAACAAATCTATCCCTATTAAACCAACTATAATCCTTGGGATCGAAATTTAAAAACTCTGTGTAAAGTATAAAGGCAAAATCAATAGAGGAAAGTGGACCCCCTGAATGACCAGAATTTGCTTTTCTAACACCATCCAAGATTAGTCCTTTAATCACTCGAATAGAATATATATCTTTTTCTTCTTTGCTCCAGTCGTGAAATGAATCTATATCATGATATGTTTTCATTAATTACCCAATTGTTTAAATGCTTTTATCTGTTTTTCAGGATCAGACGCTTTAAAAATTCCTGATCCCACAACAATTGCATTTGCCCCTGCATCAATAACAGATTTTGCATTTTCTATTTTAATTCCGCCATCTACTTCAATTTCAACTTTGTTGTTTCGATTATATTGAATTAAGAGATTTCGAAGAGTATTAATTTTTTTTAAGGATGATTTAATAAACTTTTGTCCCCCAAATCCAGGCTCCACACTCATGATTAGCACACGATCAATTTTATTTATAAACGGAAGGATAGTTTCAAGAGGGGTCTGAGGTTTTACAGATATCCCAACATCTTTACCCTTTGACTTAATTTTATCTATCAACTCATCTGGTTTTTCAGATGCTTCAATATGGAAAGTAATTCCATTTGCTCCTGCTTTTGAAAAAGCGTCAATAATATTTTCAGGATTTGTAACCATTAAATGTACATCAAAATAAGATTGAGATACCGATCTTAAAGATTTTACCACCACTGGTCCGATTGTCAAATTAGGGACAAAATGATTATCCATAACATCAATGTGAACATAATCAGCTTTACCAGAGCTACATATTTTTAATGCAGAACGTAAATCAGAAAAATCAGCAGATAATATAGAGGGTGCTATTTTGAGCAATTTTTTATCATAATAAAGAAAAGAAATTAGAATTTTATAGTATTCACTCCAACTCCCATAATATCAATAAAATTAAATTAATTAAAATGTTTAAGAAGTTATAGTATACTTTTTTCGAGTAATTTAATTTTTATTCAGATAAATCTTTTTTTGTTTAATTTATATATTAGGATTAGTACACTTAATAAAATAGAAATACGTATGAAAAATAATCAAAAAAATAAACAATTTTTTAAAAACCCCAATTTTCTCAAAAGTCCAGAGGCAAGAAGCGTTCGAATTATCACTGAATATTTAGGCCCACAAAGGCAGTTTATTAATAACAAGATAGAGGATACCATTGTGTTTTTTGGAAGTGCAAGGATTAAATCTCCAAAAGAGGCTAAAAATGATTTTAAAAGTAGCCCTAAAAATATTGGATACAAAAAAAAGAGAGACTTGGAACAAAATTTACAAATGAGCAGATTTTATGAAGATGCAAGATTGCTTGCAAAACAATTAACAAAATGGAGCAAAAGACTTAAAAACTCCAAGCACCGGTATATTATTACATCAGGTGGTGGCCCTGGCATTATGGAAGCCGCAAATAGAGGAGCTTCAGAAGCAAAAGGATTAGCTATTGGATTAAATATTACGGTTCCCCATGAACAATCCATAAATAAATGGATTACACCAGATCTTGATATAGAGTTTCATTATTTTTTTATGAGAAAATTTTGGATGTCTTATTTAGCAAAAGCTTTGGTCGCTTTCCCTGGTGGTTTTGGTACTCTGGATGAGTTGTTTGAAATACTGACTTTGATTCAAACCAAAAAAATAAAAAAAACAATTCCTATTGTTCTATATGGAAAGGAATTTTGGGAAAATATTGTTAATTGGGATTATTTGGTAAAGGTAGGAACCATTTCTAAAAAAGATTTAAAATTGTTTTTAATTTGTGACTCGGTAACTGAGGCATATGATTATTTAACTGATAAAATTACTGGTACTCACACAGGTCCTAATTTTTAAATAACAATGAAAATTGAACAGTGTCCTTGTCTTGAATCTAATAAATTGATAATCATATATTATAATGAGGAAGAGGGATAACAGCTATAAGGAAGGTTAATAATCACCTTTCTGATTGTTTTCGTTACAGAATCTTTCACTGTAAAACTGATTATATATTTGGATTAATCATAATTAATCAATTAAAATTCTTCAAGTTATTTAAAACTAATTTAATCTGATTGCAACAGGGAAGTCCGTGAAAATCGGACACAGTCCCCGCTACTGTAACCGCTGAGAGTTTTCTATCGTGTCATTGTTCTTATAAATCAGGATGAGAAGGCTGATAACTCTAATAATTCGGGAGTCAGGAAACCTGGGCCAAAGGATTGTTATTCATACTTTCGGGATAAAGGTTATGGAATCTTTCAGTATATCTTCCTTTTTCCGAAATAGATTTCGGAGGTTTTATGCCTACACTTTTTAAAAATATTTTTTTTTGGTATTTTTTATTATTAGCGATTTCATTTGCTAAAATAAAAGTTGGATATCTTCAATCATCAAATGGGGAACCTATTAGCTATGCTGTGATAACAGACAGTAGTAAATCCAATTGGACGGTATCTGATCAAAATGGATTATTTTCTCATAATTTTAACACCGTGATAGGTGATACATTATTTATTAAGAGACTTGGATATAAATCATCATTTTTTATCGTTTCGCAAAATTATTCACAAACATATATAATGCAGTCAGAAACACTTACATTAGCATCAGTCACAGTTGAAGAATCTTTTTATCCCTTTGATTTACCAGAAAAAACTATAATAATAAACAAATCCCAACCAGGGTATTTACCAGGGTATTTACCAGGATTAGGATTGAATTCATATGGAGGAAGAGCTGGGAATCAAAGTCTTATTTTTGATGGTGGGCAGCCTGTTCATACAAAGATTCTTTTTGAAAACATCCCAATTACTGATCCACAACTTGGGATAACTGACTTGACTTTAATTCCAGAAACTCTTATCCATCAAATAACTTTGTTTCCGACATCCGGTGTGTATTTCGGTTCTGGTGCAATCGATGGGGCTATTAATTTAAACAGCTCAAGTTCATACGATAATCAAATCAAAATTTCTGCTGGTGATTTTGGTTATAGACAAACTCATTTGAAGCTTTCATTTGTAGATGCTCCATTCAAATTATCTTTAAACACTGGAATTATGAAGGATAATGGGAACTATTTAATTGATAGTCACAACGGACCCATTAAAAAAGAAAATAATGATTTTAAACAAACATTTGGAATGATTAAATCAGAATTTCATATTGGCCAACAGGCTCAAATTTCTGCATTAGCTCTGAAAACAATATCTGCTAGAGGCATTGCTGGATCAGAATCCAGTCCCTCTCATTTTGCAAGAAGAAACGATGATTTGATACTTGGTAAGTTAAGTGCTGTTTATTTAAAAAATGATGGTCATTTGGGCATAACCTTATCTCAATTTAAAAACATACAAACTTATAAGGATGGAAATCCAGATTGGCCTATTGATAGCGAGCACAAACCTCAGACTAAAACTATTCATCTCAACTTGGTTCAGCGCTACTATCCAAATTTTTTGAGTCAAACATTATTGGAATTGAAGGAGGAAAGTATTATGAGTACAGATGTCGGAGACCATATACGTTCCTTTCAATCTCTTATAACGCGAGGGTTATGGAAAGTATCTGAAAAAATAAAATTAACACCCACAATAAGAATTGATATTTCACCCGGAGACCATGAACATTGGACAGGAGATTTAAGATACACGTTTCAAAAAACAAATAATGAACACATTCGTATATCTGGTGGAACTGCTTTTCGTGAGCCCACATTAAATGACTTGTTTTGGCCCGAAGGAGTGTATGAAAAGGGGAATATAAATTTAGAAGGGGAACAAACTCAAATGGTTTCCTTAGATTGGACAAAATCACTCTCCCAAATTGGAATTTTTCAGCTACGTGTTACAAATCGATTAACAAAAAATTTAATTCAATGGGCTGAAGTAGAATCGGGGATTTGGTCTCCAGAGAATATTGCGTCAGCAAAACGATTATCAATTGTATTGTCCGGGGAACATAGTTCAAATTGGTTTCCTGGTACGTTTGGATGGAATGCAAATTTTTTTAAAACTAGAGATATACAAACAAAAAAACCCTTAAATCACATTCCTTTTTTTCAAAGCTCTGTAAATACAGTCATTACATTAAACAAAATATCCATAAACGGACTAGTTTACTACTGTGGAAAGCGACCGTATGCTTCTATTGAATATAATGAGAATTTAGGATTTCTAGATATAGATAAACATATGGGTGCTTTTATTCGGTTTGACTTGAATATCGGTTATATTTTATCAAATTTTAATTCCAATTTAAAATTGGAATTTGTTATTAATAATATATTCAATGAGGATATCCGTTCTCTTCCAGATTATTCAGAACCGGGACGATATTGGAGTATTTCAATTAACTATAATCCAATAAATTTATTTTCAGCTATATAAATTAATTATCAACTAATTCTTAAACTCCCATTCCACACCAAAGCTCACAAGTTGTCCCATAGGCAGGAAATAAGCATTATTTCGAGGCCACAACCATTCATCCGGTAATTCCTTATAGAGCTGTTTGATTGTATTCTCTTGTGTATGTAGAAAATTCCGAATTCGATAGGTTATGATTACAGATGAAACCTTGGCTTTGAGATCCAAATGTGCAGTCCAATAATCAGGGAGTACATATGATTCCCATTCATTTCGAAAGGGTCTAACATAAGCGGGGTCATATCCGAAAGAAGAATAGCGGTTTAACAGTCCTTCAATAGATAAAACAGCTGTAATCTCCATATTATCGAAAAATAATAATCTATTAATTTTAAAACTTGATTTTATTCGATCACCGATACCATCTGCTATAAAGGATTCAGAAGTACTATGTATCCATGCTCCGGAAATAATGATTCCAGATTTATGATCAAAGACGAATCCGGACTCAAGAGACACCATTCCTTTCGGAGAATTAGTTGTATCTGTTTCCGACTCTATTAAATTGGTCACACGCCAAAAATTGAAGATACTATAGTATCTCATAGATTTTTTTTGGATGTTTGCTGTTGTCATAATATTTACCCAAGATTCAAAAAAAGAATTTTTATTTGACCAAATAGCTAAATGTTGAGGTTTGTTTCTTAGTAAGATATTGGTAAGTGTTTTAACAGAATTCCAATTCTGTTCCATCTTAATTGAAAATAGTGGTAAGAGCTCTTTATTGCCGTAGTCTAATCCACCACTCAATTGAATGCCATTATTATCAAAATTTCCAAATACTGATAGCCATGACCTCTTTTTTGAAATAGTTGTATCTGAAAATATTAATGCCTGAGTATTAGATGATATTCCTAAGTCCCAACTTTTAATTTTTTGATTAGATATTTTTCCGTAGAGATGTCCTCGGTTTATATAATGGGGAGATGCAGATGAAAATTCTGATATCCATTTTCTATATTCTAAATATTGATCTATTTTAAAGTTTATATCAAATTGCTTCCAGTGAAACATAGATGTATATGAGGCAGAAGTAATATCATTTTTATGTACCCCGTTTGATTGAGAATTATTATATAAACCCGAATCAGTAATGAATTTTCCAACGGATAAAATAGATAGAGTTTCATCTGCACTGGAAATAATTTGGAAAAAATATGATTGTTGATTTGGCGTTATAGTTCCAGTATAAAGGTTTTCATCCTGAATGAATTGGGAGAATGGACCTCCGTAACTTCGTTTAAATCCATTCCACTCTATTATTTGATTTTTTTTTCTAAAAAACGCATTTACATTAAACTGATCATATAAATAATCTCCTTGTTGATAATCAAAAGATGTTTCTACGTCATTTGAATCTGGAAAGAAAAAAAATGAATTTTTATAAGAATCTTCAAAAGATGAATTAGAAAAAACTTTTTCTCCAAAACTCAACGGATATGATTGAAATGTTCCATCAAACAACAATCCTTGGGAATACCAATCCTGATTCCATTTTAATAGCCCCTTATCTGTAGACATTCCATTTTGCCCACTCCAATCAAAATGAATAGGGTCAATAGATTGCGTGAGTGCTAGCTCGTATATAAAAATACCGATATAAAACCAATAATATTTATACATTTGATTTCACTAAAATATAGTTTTCATTGAAGATTAACTTTTATAAAAAGGTATGAATAAATGGTTATTTTGTGATGTCCAATTATTGTCTTCTTCATCATTTTCTAGGGAAGTTTTCATAAGATTCATATGCTTGTCTAAATGATGTATTTGATGTAAAAGTAATGCTTCAGGAAAATTGGGTTTTTGTGATCTTCTCCATTCAAGTTGTCCTCTATGAGCTAATATCATATGTTCTAATTTTAGCAACAATTTTTCAGAAAATTCTGGGATGGAATTAGCGCATTCTTTTACCATGTCCCGTGAAAGAACTGAATGTCCGATAAAGTTACCTTTATCAGTAATCTCCGTTTTCAAGTCTATAGATAATTCTTTTGTTTTTCCGATATCATGTAGTAGAACACCTGTTAGTAACAGGTCTTTGTCCATCCCATACCTCTGAGCTAAATCGATTGCTATCCCTGACATTGATAAGATGCTTTCTAATAAGCCAGAACGAAAATTATAGTGCGAGTTTAAAGATGCAGGACAGATTAATAGTTTTTCTTTGTGTTTTTTATAAAGTTTAGTAACAAGTTTTTTTAGTTTTCTTTGCTTTATCCCCTTCACTAATTCTCTTATTTCGTCCCACATCCTCTTAGGATCATGCTTTGATGAAGGAACAATCAATGTGGGATCATATCCGTATCTTCCGTGAGTTTGGATAGAAGCTCTACCAATTTTTTTAATATCCATTTGGAGACGACCTTGAAACGAACTTATATCAGCCTTTGCAACAATAGCATCTCCTGAATCAAATTTTTCGTTAAAACTTTCAACTTTTCTCCATATTTTAGCATGAATTTGCCCGGTTTTGTCCCGAAGAGTTAAATCTATGTACAGATCTCCAGCTCGAGTATGTCGAACGTGCTTATCCACACAAAGGTAAAATCCCTGTATTGTCATCCCTTCGTTAAATTTATGAATAGGAGTTATCTCTTTCATGCAGTTGAATTTTCCTCTTTCTGACTATCTATGTCAATAACCAATTATTTTTCCTTATCATTTTAAATTCTAGGCATTTAGTAACTTTTATAATGAAATTCAAAATATTAATAAAAGAAATGCATTACTCTAGTTCAAAAGACAGAATTGTATTGAGTTCATGCTTGAAAACATGGTTTTCAAACCCTAAAGATCTTCACCTTACGGAACCAAGGATGACCTATCCATTTCGTTTTAACCAGTGGATAAATTTATCCTATACAGAGCAAAATACAAAAACGTGGGGAGCATTTTTAGATAAATGGATGGTGGGAATGATTAGTGTAAAATTATTGCAAGTTAAAAAGTGCGCCAATTTATTTCATATATTCGTTGATAAATCATATAGGGAAAAAAATATCTTTGAAACTTTAATTAAAACCGCAGAAAATTTTGCAAAACAAAAAAATTGCTCTGAAATATATTATTTTCTTGAAAATAGAGATATGCAGCTAATCTCAGAGTCTAAAAATTTAGGGTTTGCTCAAATGATGACGAAAAAAAATCAAATAAAAATGGTAAAATCAATTTAATCACTCTATCCAAACCCTAATAATAATCCACCTTGATATACGATTAAAGACATGATGTATGCCAAGCTCGTCATATAAAATATCATAAATAATGGCCACTTCCATGTACCGGTTTCCCTTCGAACAACAGCAAATGTTGCCATACATTGAGCAGCAAAAACAAAAAAGACCATAATTGAAAGCCCTGTAAGAGTAGAGTATACGGGCTCTCCTGTTTCCTGATTTTTATCCTGTTTAAGTGCCTCTGTAATTCTGATAATGTTTCCATCATCTGATTCTACATTATAAATGGTTGCCATTGTACTCACCATTACCTCCCTAGCAGCAAAAGAAGTGAGTAATCCTATACCTATTTTCCAGTCAAAGCCAAGAGGCCGGATAGCCGGTTCAATCATTTTTCCGATTTTTCCTGCATAACTATTTTGAATATGATGCTCACTTTCGGTTTTGGGAAAAGATGCTAATACCCATAAAATGATAGAAATAACCAAAATAATCCGACCGGCATCCGAAACAAATTGTTTTACTCTAAGATATACTTGTTTGATGATAGACCTCATTAATGGTATTCTGTAGGGAGGCATTTCCATAACGAAAATGGAGTTTCTTTCAATTGGGATCCATTTACTGAAAATAATAGAAAGTAGTAAAGCTGTAACTGTTCCCAAGAAATACATAAGGACCAATGTAAATCCCTGAGCATTCACTATTCCAAATAATTTTATAGAAGGGATAAATGCCCCTATCATAAGTGCATAAACCGGTAGGCGGGCGGAACAGCTCATTAATGGCAAGATCAGCATGGTAACTAGCCGTTCTTTCCAGCTGTCAATGGTCCGTGTTGCCATTATGCCCGGGATTGCACATCCATAACCTGTCATAAGAGGTAAAATAGATTTACCATGAAGCCCTAATTTTGACATAAGCTTATCAAGCATGAATGCAATTCTTGCCATGTAGCCGGTATCTTCAATAACAGTCATAAATAATACAAGAATAATAATCTGAGGTAAAAATACCAGTACAGCTCCTACACCTCCTATTACCCCTTCTACAATCAAATCTCTCAATAAATGCTCAGGGATCACAGATTGAACCCAAGAGCCCAAATGAAAAATAACATTATTAACCCAATCCATTGGTGTGACTGCCCACGAAAAAACGGATTGAAAAATAACGTATAATATCCCAATGAATATAAAAGGGCCTGCATATTTGTGTGTTAATATCCGATCAATTTTTTCGCTTTTACTTTCATCGAAAGGTTCGCTTATAGGTTCATCTTTCTTCTTTAAAATACCGTCAATCCATCTATATCTTAGATTAGATTCCAATGATAGTAAATCTATTTCTTCCCTATCCAAACGTTCTAATGTTTGTGAATGAATCAATTTTAATTCACTGAGATCTTTTTCAATCATAATTTTGTTATTGTTTTCATACATATCAATTAAAGATTTTCTACTAATAAGTCTCAATGCCTGCGCCCAAGATAGCCGGGAAGAATATTTCAATGTTTTATTAAAAAAATCATGTATTGGTTTTAATGATGACCTAAGGATTCCTGTTATTTCAAAGGGGATATCATTAGATGGTAAATCTTGGGGATTATCTAATGTAGTTTGAATTGAATCCCTTAATTGATTTATTCCTTTCTTTCTCAAAGCAGAAATAGGAACGACATCCGAGACTTTGAGTCTTTCTTTTAATTGTTTAGGTGATAATGGGAGGGTCTCTTCCGAGATTCGATCCATCATATTCAGAACAATAATAACTGGGATCTCTAGGTCTAAAAGTTGACTTGTTAAATACAGATTTCTGGATAGACTCTCTGCATCTACAACTGAAAGGATGATATTTGGTTTTTTATTATAATGAATCCAGGAAAATATTTCATCCGAAACTACATGTTCATCATACGATTCTGATGTTAAACTATATGATCCTGGCAGGTCAAGAATTTGAATAGATCTTTTATTGTTGAGAGACATAGTTCCTAGTTTTTTCTCTACTGTAATACCAGGATAATTTGATACTTTCTGCTGCAGTCCAGTAAGAAGATTAAAAATTGCTGTTTTTCCTGTATTTGGGTTTCCAGTCAAAGCAATCAAATTGTTTGTCCCTGATTTTATTAAATTCAATAGATTTTTTCTATAATAATATTGTGGGAATCTTCTAATCTGAGTGAAACATAATAATCTCTGATTTTAAACTCAATTGCTCCCCTAAAGATAGCTTGTTTTATAAATCGGATTTTTGTTCCAGGTAAAAACCCCATTTCAACCAATCGCGATTTTGATTTTAAATCAGATTTATATCCGGTAATTATTGCAACCTGTCCCGGTTTTAACTGGCACGCGGTTATTTGTTTGGACAATTATTATCCGAACAATGACCGAAAAGTTGATGAACATGTCTGTCCAGAGTAAATCCATAAAATTTTGCAATTTTTTCTTGTAATTTTTCAATCCTCTCATCCACAAATTCTATGATTTTATCACACTCTATACATATAATATGGTCGTGATGTTCTCCTTCTCGAGATTCAAATCGAAGTTTTCCCTCTCCTAAATCAAGTCTACGTATTAGCTTTTGAGTAACTAATAGTTCAAGAGTACGGTACAATGTTGCCCGAGAAACCATAATTTTTCTTTTTTTCAGAGAAGAATAGATCTCTTCAACATCCCGATGTTCATTTGTTCTATTTAATTCTTCCAGTATTGCCTGCCTTTGCGGTGTGATACGCAATCCGGAAGTTTTTAAGAGAGTTTCTAATTTACCTTTTGGTGATTTCAATTTATTGAGAACCAATCTCAAAGAAGTTAACCAATTCTTCCATTTAGTAAAAATTTATTTTTAGAAAAATGATGTGTGCTCTATTAAGAGTAATTTAAAATTTTTTAAGAAGAATTTTCTATTTTTTTCAAATTGGCAAACTTGACAATTAATTTTTTCTTCACACCGCCTTTAAAAACTACGGCAACTCTTTGATTCTCTCCTGTACCACTCAGTGCCTTAATTTTTCCAACTCCAAAAATTGTATGCTTCACAACATCTTCAACGGCAAAGTCATCAAATGTTGTAATACTTCTTTTTGATTTAAGCTTTGTAGATATCCCTCTTTTTTTGCTTACTTTATGCATCAAAGCAGAGCGGAACGGAATTTTTTCCAAATATTCCTTAGGTATCTCTTTTAAAAACCGAGATGAGAATCCAACATCATAATCAATACCAATTTTTCTCCTGTTTGTGGCATACAGAAGATAAACTTTTTCCATAGCTCGGGTGATCCCTACATAAAACAGACGGCGTTCCTCTTCCAATTCATCTGGAGAATTAAATGTTCTAGATAATGGAAACAGTCCCTCTTCAAGTCCTGTTATAAAAACTACCGGAAATTCTAATCCTTTCGAAGCATGAATTGTCATGAGAGAAACCCGATTATCTTCTTCGTTCCATTTATCAAGGTCAGTAAGAAGTGACACTTCTTCCAAAAAACCGTTTAGATCATTATTTGTTTCCCTTGAAGCATAATCATCTATACTGTTTAACAATTCATTAATATTTTGGAGGCGTTCAGCATCCTCAGGTAATTCAGATGATTTATAAAAATTTATTATTCCTGCTTCCTCAACTAATGACCGTGTAAATTCATTTGGGCTTAATTTATCAATCAGTTCCCTATATTTAATTATTAAGTCATGAAAGTATCCTAAGGAATTAACCTGTTTATTTCTAAGATCCAACCCGGATAGATCATTAAATACATCAAATAGAGGTAGTTTTTTTTGGTCAGCTAATTTTTGACATTTTGTAATTGTTTTTAATCCGATTCCTCTTGGTGGAAAATTAACAATGCGGTGAAGAGAAATCATATCTTTTGGATTTACGATTAATCGAAGATATGAAAGTATATCTTTTACTTCTTTTCTTTCATAAAACCTAATTCCGCCTATAATTACATAGGGGATTCCATTTCGTCGGAAACTGTCTTCCAAAGCTCGCGATTGCGCATTCGTACGATATAAAACACCAAATTCACTAAATTTCCTCTTAGATAACTTTACATCTTTTCCAATCGCTGATACCACTGCATCTGACTCTTCTAATTCATCGACCGTCTCAAACAATCCTAATTTTTGTCCTTTACCTTTGTCAGAAGATAAATCTTTTTCTTGTCGGAGATAATTATTTTGTACTACATGGATAGCAGCGTCTAATATCTCTTGGGTAGACCTGTAATTTGTTTCAAGTTTAAATGTTTTACAGTCAGAGAATGTTTTTTCAAATTCAAGAATATTTTTTACTTCTGCTCCCCTCCATCCATATATCGATTGGTCATCATCACCAACTACACAAATCCGTTTATGTTTTTCCGCAAGTGTTGTTACAAATTTAAACTGAGGGATATTTGTATCCTGATATTCATCTACCAAAACATATTTCCATTTTTTTCTATATGCATTCAGCACTGCCGGATATTTTTCAAATAAAACTAATGGCATAATTATTAAATCATCAAAATCCAATGCATCATTTTTCTTTAATTCATTTTGATATGCTTCATAGAGGTCTATGATATTTTTTTCTTTTAGTGTTTTGGCTTTATCTTTTGCTTTATCAGGAAAAATCAATTTACTTTTCATATAGCTGATTTTTCTTAGCACTTCTTTTGGCGAAGAATAATTTTTTATTACCCCTCTTTCTGTTAGGAGGGCTTTCATAAGAGCTGATTGATCCTGTGAATCATAAATATTATAGTGTCGTGAGAAGCCTAGTCGGTGGATTTCATCCCTCAGCAATCTTGCACAAATTGAATGAAATGTCCCAATAGAAATCGAAATATTAGAATTTTCCAATAGCGATTCAACCCTAGATTTCATTACCCCGGCAGCTTTATTTGTAAATGTTACCGCTAAAATATTTTGGGCATCAATGATATTTTTCTTGATTAAATATGATATTTTATAGGTTAATACTCTTGTTTTTCCACTCCCTGCACCTGCAAAAACAAGTACTGGGTTTTTCACTTCTTCTACTGCAGATTTTTGAGTTTTATTTAGTTGATTTAAATCCATTTCTCTTAATTATTTTCTTCTTGTTTTTTTCTATTTATCTTTTTTCTAACGCGGTTAAATTTTTGTTTTGCTTTTTTATGATCCTCTGTAGTTTTTGAGAAAGTATGATAGCCATCACCCCTAGCCACAAAATAAATATATTCACTATCTTCTGGATATAAAGCAGCGTTAATTGATTGAATCCCGGGGCTATTAATAGGACCAGGAGGGAGTCCTTTATGAAGGTAAGTATTGTAAGGTGATTGAATATTCAAATCTTTATTTAATAGTCTTCTAGGTCCGTCATCAATTATATATTGAATTGTCGGATCAGCTTGTAGTTTCATCCCTTGACGTATCCTGTTATGGTAAACTGAGGATATCTTTTTTCTTTCACTATCAAAGATTGCTTCACCTTCTATTATTGAGGCAAGGGTTGTTATTTCTAATTGATTAAATCCAATTTGTTTCATTCTAATTTTCATATTATCGGTAATCTGTTTATTATATTCAGAAACCATTTTTTTTAAGATATTTCGGGGAGATTCTGATTCTGTAAAATAGTAAGTTTCCGGAAATAAAAATCCCTCCAATGTATGTGTAGAAAACTCCAGACTCTGAATAAACCATCTATCTTGACAAAGGTCAATAATTTTGTTTTTTGAAATCCCAAATACTGAGTGTATTGATTCAGAAATTCTTTCAATATTCCATCCTTCAAGGATAGTAATTTTTATGAGTTCGGGGACGCCAAAGACAAGTTGATTAATGAGCTCATAATTTGTGTGAGCTTCATGAAGGATAAGAGTCCCTGCTTGAATATCTTTTTCGTATCCTAAAGTTTTTACTGCAACCATAAATGATCTTTTACTATTAATTATTTTTTTTTGTAATAAAATATTTGAAACATCTCTTAATGTTTTACCTTTTGGTATTCGAATTATTATTTCTCCTTCAAGTTTATTTTGTTCCCAATTTATAATTAGGAAACCAAATGAAGCACTACACAAACTCACAAATAACATTACCACCAAAAACAATCTTGATTTAAGGAACTTATACAATAGAAATGATTCTTTTACGGGGGCAGAATTTAATTCTTGT